>JAJDWM010000419.1 GCA_022825595.1 Bryobacterales bacterium
GGGAGGCCATCGCCTTTTCGTTGTTCGGGAGCATCTGGACAGTGCCGGTGGGTGGAGGAACAGCCGTTCAGATGACTACGTCAGAGGGATTCCACGACCACCCGTCGTGGTCTCCGGACGGATCTTCGATCGCGTACATCAAGGGCCGGAATCCTCGAGGGCCCTTCGCCAAGATTCAGGGATCGCTCGCGATCGTGGACGTCGCTACCGGTTCGGAGCGTACCGTCACGCTTCCCGGACCAACGGGCGGAACGCCTGACTGGTCATCCGACGGGCGCCTCGTGTACTGCCCGGTCGTGCTGCCGGGCACGGGCGCCCTATTGCACTCGGTCGACCCCTCACAGGCGGAGGGCACGCCCATGGCACTGCACTCTAGGCCCCAGCGCGGTCCTGCCGGGCCGTGGATCGAAGTTTCGGGCGGCCCTGATTCCGTCCTGTTCGCAGGCCAGCGCGCCGGGACGCCGCAAGTGTGGGCCCTTCCTGCCCGGCGCTCCGGCTTCACAATCCAGACTCCCCTTACCCGCTACCTGCCGGAGCACATCGTCAACCTCGGCGGGGTCAGCGCCACGGAGGACGGTGGAGCCATCTACTCGGCCGACGTGATCAACGGCCCAGGTAACTACGAGCTCTACCGGGTGCCGGCAGACGGCGGTGGGCCTTTGGCGCTCACCACCACGCCTCGCCACGAGTTGGCGCCGGACGTGTCACCTGACGGGTCGCGGATCGCGTTCGCGTCAAACGTCCTCGGCAATATCGACCTGTTCACGATGCCGTCCAGTGGCGGCGACGCCCAGCACGTCGTGATCGACGGACTCAGATTCCGCAACCAATCTGGCCGGGTGCGCGTGAAGGTGCTGGACGAGCTCGGGAAGCCGACGGCTGCACGACTCTATGTCCAAGCCTCGGACGGTAAGGGATATGCTCCCCGCGGCGAGCCGATCTTCTACTACCCTCTCGAGCCGATTGATGATCCCCGTCGGCGCGACGCATTCTTCGTCGTGATGGGCGAAGCGGAGTTCGACGTCCCGGCCGGAACCCTCAAGCTTTCCGTCGTCCGAGGGTACGAGTACAGGCTCAGCAGCAAGAGCGTGGACATCGAGGCCGGAGGGACCACGGATGTCACGGTCCAGCTGGAGCGCTGGACAAACTGGAACCAGAGGGGCTGGTACTCGGGCGAGAACCACTTCCACGCCAATTATCTCGGCAGCTACTACCAACGGCCTCCGCAGTCCCTCGTCTGGCTCAAGGCCATGGATCTGAACGCGGCAAACATGATCGTCGCCAACGCCGCGGGCGCATTCGTGCACGACAAGGGATTCTTCACCGGTGCCGTAAGCAACCTCTCCACAGAGCGCCACTTTCTGTACTGGGGCCAAGAGTACCGCAACAGCGATCCGCTGGGCCACATGGGTTTCCTGAACATCAAGCGGCTTGTGCCGCCGTCCTATACAAGCGTCATCGGCAGCGATTCGCCCTACGACTTCCCGCTGAACACGATGGCCGCGATCCAAGCCCGAGACCAAGGGGGGCTGGTCACATATATGCATCCGATCGGGGGGGCTACGAGAGACGTCTTCGACACCAATCTTGGCGCGAAGGAGAGCGTTGTCACGGCTGCGCTGGGAGCGCTGGACACGCTGGACCTGCTTCCCTACGGCGATGCAGCGTACGAGCTCTGGTATACCCTGCAGAACTGCGGTTTCCGCATCGCCGCCGGGGCGGGCACAGACGCATTCACGAACTGGCGGGGCATCAACCGTGTTCCCGGCGGCAGCAGGCAGTATGTGCACGTCGGCGGCACCATGAGCTGGCAGCGCTGGATCGACCGCTACCGAGAGGGGCGCTCATTCGCAACGACCGGGCCACTGCTGACGTTCGACGTCAATGGCAGCGGGATCGGCGAGGAGATCCGCTTCAATCCCGGTTCGACCTACCGAGCTACCCTTCGGGCGGACGTGATGTCCCGCACGCCCATTGATCGGGTCGAACTCATCCAGAACGGCCGGGTGATAGAGAGTGCCGATGCCGGTGCAGCGGACCGATTCCGCCTAGAGAAGGAAGTGCTGGTCAACGAGTCCAGTTGGTTCGCCGCCCGGGTATACGGCCCAGGAGCGCCTGGCCTGACGACACGTGCCCTTGCCCACTCCAGTGCGGTGTACGTGACAGCTGGAGGGAAGCCGGTTCTGGTCCGAGAGGACCTAGAAATTGCCCTCCGGTGGATCGACCGGCTGTGGGGCTACCTAGTCGAGCGCAACAACTTCGGGCCAACGGGGAACCGAGAGGCAGCGAAAGCAATGATCGACCAGGCGCGGCAGCACTACGAGAACCAGCTCGCTCAACTCTGAAATCGGCCCTGCGTGCTGACGAGGGTCGCAAGGTGTAGGGCCGACGCTCAGCGTCCGTCTGTGTCGCCAAGGCCGTCTTGGTCGGCCTTAGAGATGCGCAGGCGATTAAGCGCCATGAGGTCCCTGCCCTGCGAGGACACCACCCGCACGCTCAGCTCCGTCACGCCCATAGGCAGCTGCAGGGTCCCTGCATCGTGGGCCTCGAAGAACGTGCGCCCCGGGGTTGGCCGCACCCTTCCTCTCAACTCCGCGCCAGCCGCGCCGACGGCGAACTCTCCGCCCGCGTCTCGGTGCTCGCAGCCATATACAAGCGTGATTCGGTACTCTCCGGCCTGAGCGACGTCGATCTTCCAACGAACTGACTCTCCGGGCTCACGCCAGCCCTCGATCGTGTCCCAGTAGTACGCCCCGAACGTGTAGACCGTTGATTCCTCGACAGCTTGGTCACCCAGGGGCGCAGGCGGCACGGGGCCGCGGTGACGCGGCATGACCACGCTGGCGTGCTGTCCCTTGTGGCGGGCCCAGCTCGGCATCAGGTCGACGGGGTCCTCCAGCTCATCCCCGACCGGCACGGGTACTGGCTCGAATGTCTTGCCGCTGGCCGCTTCGTCCAGCCATTCCAGGAAGTCGCGCCGCATGGCCGCGGCGATTCCCGGCTGCTGCGCTGCTATGTCTCGCTGCTCACCAGGATCTGCCGACAAGTCGTACAGCTCGTCCCCAACCAGCTTGAAGCGTGGACCAGCGATCGCCCATCTTGACTTTGGGCTGGGACGGTGGCGGTCCCAGATGTGGACCAGCCTCTCGTGGGGGCTCAGTTCTGTCTTGGCTTCCAAGAGCGGAAGCAGGCTCTTCCCATCGAGCGCACGGCCTGGCGGAGGTGCGCTTCCCGCCATCTCGAGGAAGGTCGGGAATACGTCGAGATGAGAGCCGCGAGCGTCGGTGGCTCGTCCCGGCTCGAACCTTCCCGGCCAGCGGGCGAAGAACGGCGAGAGCACGCCTCCCTCGTATACAGACCCCTTCCCTCCCCTCAAGCCGGCCCGGAAGTGACGGCTGACGCCGCCATTGTCGCTGATGAAGAAGACTGCAGTGCGATCTCGGATTCCCTCGGCATCGATGACGCCCAGCAGCCGACCTATAGCGGCGTCGCACTGTTCCAGAAGCCCGTAAATCCGAGCGTCGGCGCTGGCGACGCCCTTGCTGAGGTACTTCTCGTGGAGAGCGTCGGAGACGATCAGGGGCGTGTGTGGGACGTTGTACGCAAGGTAAAGGAAGAATGGTCGCTCATCGCGTGAGCGGACGAACGTGGACGCTGCGTCGGTCAGTACATCCGTGATGTGCCCGCGGACATGGACGCGGCGGCCGTTTCGCAGGAGGGCATCGGGCTCCCAGTAGCGCTCCGTGTGGCCAGCCGTGAAATAGACCGCCTCGTCGAATCCCCGCTGGTCCGGGTGGTAGCGCCGGTATTCCCCAAGGTGCCACTTGCCGAACATTCCGGTCCGATACCCAGCGTCGCGAAGCAGGTTCGCGATTGTCTGCTCCCGAAGATGCAGAGTGTCACCGCCGAAGCGTGTGTTGTAGACACCGGTCCGCAGGTAGTGACGCCCCGTCAACAGGCCCGCACGCGTGGGCGCGCAGACCGGCTGGACGTAGAATCGTCTGATCTCGACGCCTTCAGCGGCAAGCCGGTCCAAGTTTGGTGTCTCAATCTCCTTGTTCCCGTGGCCGCTCAGATCCCACCAGCCTTGGTCGTCGGTCACGATCAGGACGATGTTCGGGGGTGGGTCGGCCACGGCGAGCAGTCCGTGAACCGGAAAAAGGGCGAGCGCAAGGGCAGCCGCGATCCGAATCCGTTCTCGGGCAATGCACGAGGGCACATTCCATCGGGCCGCGCGCCGGGCCACCTGGCGTCCGGTCTGCACCATACAGCCGTGCACGAACAGGACGATTCCCCGGGAGCCAGACGGCGCCGAGACTGTCCGCTTGGGCGGTTCGAGGCCTCGCGGCGGGCGCATCAGAAGTGCACGGGCTGGGTGAATGCGCCGTTGCCAGCCGAGTCCCACGCGGCAAAGCGGACCCACTTCTTGCCAGTCGAGTCGAATTCCAGCCGGAACTCCCGTCTGCCAAACTCTGCCAACTCGCTGGTCGGTCGGAGCTGCCTGCCAACCCTGTCCCCGTCTCCCCACACGATCTCGACGAACTCCAGCGGAAACGTCCACTCGACTTCGGCGACGACCGCCTTCCGCGACTCCATCCCTTCGACGGCGAACCGTGGGATCAGGACTTCCCCGGTTGAGACGAAAAAGTCCCCGCGCCGCATTGCTTCGGTGATCGGGCTCCAGTCTTGGTCGAAAGAGGGGAGCTCATCCAGGCGAACGTAGTTGACGGAGAGCTGCGGGTAGATCTCGTCGGACGGGAACTTGGTGTATGTGTCGCCCTCGGCGATGAGGTACTTCGGACCCGCCCAGTTGTTCATGTCGTCCAGAAGCCCGAAGCAGCGCTCTTGGCATATCCGCGATTGGGAAAGGTCTGCGGGAAGCGTCTGAAACGCACCGCCGAGATAGCGGTCGCTCAAGAAGTGCGGCTCGTCCCGAACGGTCTCCGGATACAGGGTCGAGCCCTTGGTGCGCGGGTGGGCCTGCCACATCAATGCCCGTTCCGCCTCCATCATGGAGAGCATCTCGCCGGCGGATCCGACGCGGTAGACCATGCCGTAGTCCTCATGTTCGCTGAGGTGGGGGAGGTCGTCCGAGCGCACCTTTGCCCAATACACGGGCTTCGGGAACACAAGCGTGTAGTGCCCGCCCAAGTGGACGTTTGGCTCCTCGCCAGGCATTAGGAGAAAGTCCGAATCGGAGTGTCGCCTACAGGCCTCGAAATATTCGCTCTGCTCCCGGAAGCGCACTTCGCCCGGATCGTCCGGATGTCCGTCACCATGGAAGTCCGACATCATTGCGATGTTGATTCCCAAGCCACGAAATGCCGAGATCCACGGAGGTCGAAGGTCCAAGGATCCGGAATCGACCAGCTGCTCAGCGAAATGGGTGTGGAAGTGGCTGACGGCCACCTGGTAGCCATCGAGAGGCTTGTACCGGTCCCCGTGGGTGTAGGCCAGAACAGCGTCCAACGCGTCTTCACTTGTCCCGGTGTCGAGCAGGTAGTAGACGGCCATCCTCTGCTTCGTGCCCGGCGGAGCGTTGTACAGGGCGAAGTTCCCCTCCGCGAATCGGCGGGACTGATTGACGCGCTTCTCCCAGATCTGTTGGGAAGAGCCCCAAGGACGGTACATCTCCTCTCGCTCTCCTTGACGCACGCCCACGTCGATTGCGCCGCCAACATGCTGCCGGTACCAGACGTACCCGAGGTTCATCTCGATTTCCCGGGCGAAGAAGAACTTGTGGCTCGGAGGAAACACTGCTAGTGTGCCGCGCTCCTGCTCGAGGAAAAGGACGCGGTTACGGGCCCGCAGCGGAACCGGGCCGTCGTTGGCGCCGCCGCCGAACCTGTAGTGCTGCCAGTCGCGGGCCACGTCGCGCCAGCGGAATCGGTGGTAGTCAGCGGCGCGCAGTCCATTGAGCCCGGCACTGTAGACGTAGGCGACCGACGGCTCTGAAGTGGCCGCGACGGCCTCTTGCCGGACGAGGCTTGAGCCTCGATAGACAGTGAACACCAGTTCGCCTTGAAACGATCCCAAGGACAGACCGTCGAATGTGACCTCAAGCCGGATGCCGTCGCGCCGAACCCGGCAGGCCTGGGTGCTAAAGCGAGCCTCGGATCGGCGGACCTCCCCTGGATCCCTTGGCAGCCCGGGGTTGACTCCATCCAATCCGGGAACATTGAGCGGAGCATCCCAGAACACCTTCCACTTCTCGCGCTCTTCCAATTCTGGGGTGAGTTCCCTGCCCAAGTCCTCGACCGGCCGGACTTGCTGCCAAGAGATCCGTCTGCGACCTTCTGCCACGTAAAAGGGCGGCCGGGCATTCTGCACAAGCGGCGCCCAATGACCCGCCCTAGACAGGATCGAGAACTGCCGGATGACGGGCTCGCCCCCGTCCACTCCGAAGGTAGCTCGCAGTCGCCTGCTGCTCGCCCCTGTCCACTCCAGAGCGACATCTCCGTCTAGGATCTCCGCCGTCAGTCCTTCCAACGGCTCGTAGTCGCCAAAGTCGCACTCAGCGCCCGCCGTACCGACAGTGGCTGCCAGCCACAACAATCCAAGTCTTCGCATACCGACCTCCCGAAGGGCGAACCTGCCTACCATTCCGGCGCAACCCGCCTGTCCCGACAGGCCACATTCGCTGGCTGCCTGCCGTGGAATGCCCCACCATCGTACGCAGCCCGGCAATGTCGACGCCGTCCTCCGCCACTGACGCAAGCCGGTTTGGGCCCATGACGCGCGGCATTTCGGAGTGTGGAAGGCAAGAAGGCCGCCCCCGGCGGCCTCAATCAGGACCCGACCTCGGTCCGTTCTCAGAACTGGTGCCGCCGACAGATGCGGCAGAAGCCCGGGCGGGCGGCTCAGTCGGCAAACACTGGCTGGACCCAAGCCCTCCGGCCGGCCGAGTCCACGATGGTTGCTCGGACATAGCCATCATCGGACCTCAACCGGTACTTCGCCTCTAGCCCCACCACCTCGTCGAGGATTCGGCCGTCGCTCCCAATGAATCGCGTACGGTGCTTCTCATCCCCGATCTGCTCCACTCGTAGCTCGAGGCCCGCCGCCCCCCGCTCAAGGGTGGCTAGCCGCACTCCCGTCGATGCGTAGAACTCGCCTCGGCTAATGGCGGCCAGCAACGCCGCTTCCGTGAACTCGCGTGCCTTCACCTCGATCCAGCCGCGGCCGGGATTCGACAGGTCGGGACCAATTCTCTTGAAGTGGTGCGCGTCGTCGACGGCGATGCCGTAGAGCTTCCGGCCAGCCGTCAGGGCCGCGTCCCACATCGCCTCCAAGCCCCACTCGTCGTTTGTTGCCGGGTGGCCGTTGTAGATCTCAAACAGGCCCAAGCCCCGGACTTGGCGCAGGATCTCAGCATCGATGGCCCAACGATAGAGCGGGTGGTTCAGGGAGGGCACGGCCCCTTCCTCCCGGATCCGGTCCACGTTGCGCTGCAGTGTGCCGAAGACGCTCTTGCCGATGGCAGGCCCGATGGTGGCCTGTCCGCCAAACGCGTTGACGTGGACGGGTACGTCACGGTATCCGGAAGTAACCTTCTCCCCGCTGACCAGCAGGAAGCGGTCCTGCGCCTCGAACATTGGCGCGAGGCCTTGGGGGTCGGTCCGGTAGTTGTGGTCCGTAAGGGCCAGGAAGTTGTATCGGTGCTCCTTGTACCAGCGCGCCACTGCGTCGGGTGCAGAGTCACCATCGCTGTTGATGGTGTGGGTGTGAAGGTTGCCCTTGTACCATCGCAGCGCCCGTTCCTGACTGGCGAGGTCGCCGACAGACGGGATAACCGCCAAAGCGGACGTGACGGCAAGCAGTACTCGGACCTTGACGGCGCTCATTGCCACGTCACGGTATCACGCGTCCCGTTCTTCCTTCATGGGAATCGAGCTGACTGGCGTCGCGCGTGAACGAACTCGCCGAGAACCGGTCGCTACCTGCCGTCCGACCTCGGCGTAAGTGTCCGATCGGGAAGTGGGCATAGGGACGCGTCAACCGGTTGCTTGGTGCCCGCCGGAACATTCCCCTTAGTGAGTCCCGGCAAGAGAGCGGATCGATGACTCTGTCGGCCACAGGACCTGTGCACAGAACGCGCGGACAGCCCACGTAGCGCTGCAAATGTAGGATTCTATAGTTGATGGCTCGGCACTCCGGATCGTCCGTGCCCGCCACTCGCTCGCGTTGCAGCTTGGAATGGTCTAGGCAGCAGCGCCACCCGCCAGACCATTCCAAGGCTCGAGCGAGTGGGTTCCAGTGGCGAGGAGCGACTGCCTTTCCATTCGCAGTGGCGCTCGCAATCGCGCCGGTTCTTTCGGGTGCAGACTGGGCCGCCCTATCGATCGTGCCGGAAAGCGTCTCGCTCGAAGGTCCCGGCGCAAGTCAGCGGATCGCAGTGACCGCGATTGACAACCTTGGCTACGAGTCTGACGTCACGGTCGATTGCTCGATAGAGTCGTCGGATCCAAGTGTGGCTGCCCACGATGCCGTAAGGGGAATCTTGATTGGCCGATCCGCGGGCGAGGCCACAATTCATGCGCACTGCGGCGGGCTGCAGTCCCAGATTGCGGTGCGGGTCGGCGACCGAAGGTCGGAGAT
>JAJDWM010000660.1 GCA_022825595.1 Bryobacterales bacterium
CCTGGGCGTCCTGCAGCACCTCGTCCTTGCTACGGGCGGCCCGAGCCTGCGGGAATGCCGCTAGAAACTTGGCTACCTTGTCGGGATCGGGGTCGTATACCCACTTGACCTCTGCTCCGGCCTCGGTCAAACCGTTGCACATCCCATAGATGTGCCCGTGGTCCAGCGTGACGGCCGCGATCTTGAATTCCCCAGCGCCCACCACCGGCTTGGCCCTGCCGCGAGGGGCGTAGTTCATGCCGTCGGACTTCTGCATCGCTCCCGATTGTCGCAAACGGAACCCTGCGCCCATACAAGCTCGATCCGGCGATTGCCGGCCAGTCAGAAGCGGAATCGGGCGCCCAGCTGCAACTGCAGCGGCACGATTCCGAAGACTTGGGTGTTGTTCCGGTCGTAAGTGCCGTCGGCCGCCCTGAGCCTCAGGAACGAGTCCAGCGGCCCTGTGGGCTGGCCGGTCCCAAGATCGATTCCCGTGCCATAGATCGTGTTGAACGCCCCGTACTCCACGTTGTCGAAGTTGAAGGCGTTGAAAAGCTCGAGAGACAGCTCTACGGCGGCACTCTCCGACACTTGGAACTGCCGCAGCAGCCGCATGTCTACGTTGCGCATGCCGCGATTGCGAAAAGAGTTTCGGCCGAAGAAGCGGCTAGGGGCTTGCAGTGCGCGATCGTTGTTCACCAGGTCGCCGTTGAGGTCGAGCCCGGACTGCGGGCTCAAGGGCGGTCCGCTGGTGGCTCGAAGGATCAGTGACCAGGTCAGGCCCCGCGGCAGGCGCAGAACGCCATGCGCCGTCAGCTGGTGACGCAGATCTAGGTTTGCCGGCCCCCAGGCATCTTCGGGGCGCCCTTGGTCTGTGTACAGGGGACCCCAGAAGAAGCCTTCGTTGATGTCGCTTGAGTAGGCCCGGGCGTATGTGTAGTGGCCGACCACCTGAAGCCGCTCTCCGTGACGCTTCCAGTGCGTCGATATCCCGTGGTAGCTTGCGCGCCCGATTGATTCCGTGACCACGACCGGGCCAAGCCGCGGTTCCGGCCGCTGCGCGAGATCGTACCAGGGGATTGCGGCCTGATCTCCCGGCCGGACCGAGGATCGCGGCAGATTGTAATCGCGCAATCCGTGGAGCAATGCCGTCGAGTTCCGCATCCATTCAATGCCCGCTGTCACGCTTCTGGAGAGGCTGAACTCGGCCGACGCGTTGTACTTGATGGACCTTGGGTTGCGGAAGGCCGGATGCACGACTGTCGGGGTGGCCCCGGCGAAAAGGTCGCCACCCAGCACTTTGGCGACTTCGTCATGGCTGAACACGGGAATCCCCGATAGCGGGTACTGATTGAGGTCGATGCCAGCATCCAAGAACTGCCGGTAGACCGTCTTGCCGGGCGACGGTATGGAGACCGTCAGGTCGAAGGGCGGGTTGCGGTAGGACTTAGTCGGGTCGTTGAGGAACACCGGTGGCGTGGTGGCATAGAACACACCGGCGCTCGCTCGCAGTACCACCCGATCTCCCCATCGAGGAGGGCTGTAGGCGACGCCAACGCGGGGCATCCACTGGCGCACCGAGTCCGGCAGGTAGGTCGGGTCAAGCCTGCCGCCGGGAAACGGAGCGTCCCGCACGCGATCGATCAAGTCATCGTTGCCGACTTGTGGGTCTTGGTTGAACTGACCTTCCCAGCGAAAGCCCAGGTCGAGCGTCAGCCCAGACGCGACATTCCACGAGTCCTGTGCGTAGACGGCGGCATGGCCAAGCTCCTGCACACCCAGCATGTTCCCGATCTGGCGCAGGTACACGCCGGGACCGTCGAAGCGGTTCGCGATCCTGCCCCCCGGCGTGAGCATATCTAGGATCTCGTTCGGGTCGGAGCTGAAGACGATGAACCGACCCCGCTGGTTCGAGCCGTACATGTCGTCGATCCAAACCCGGTCCAGATGTGCGCCGACCTTGAAGGCATGGGCACCCGAGTTGACCATGAGGCTGTTCGTAATCGTCGGTCGGATGTCCGTCTCGACGGTGGTAAGCCAGTTCCGAGCACCGAACTGGCCGATGGAGGTACTGATGTTGGGGTCGTTCCCGTTGGCTAAGCGGGGGCGCTGTTCCTGCGTCACCGTGAAGCGCAGCTGATTAACCGTGCTCGGCGAGAGAAGGCTGGTGAGCTGGGTCGTGAGGTAGTGGATCTCGTCCTGTTCGATGCCGTTGTTGCCCAAGGCGTCGGTCGTGCGGGCATGCTTCGGATCGCCGATGCTGATCGCGTTTACGCCCTCGCCGAAGCTGTAGTTGTAGCGGGCCATCAGCTGACTTCCGTTCCCAAACTGGTAGTCGACCCGGGGGGTGAATGCAATGGCGTCGTTGGTGGAGTTGAACGGCTCCTCGAGGCTTGCGAAGAGATCGTAGGCCTCGGGCCCGGCCGCGCGGTTGGCTTCGTCGAGCTGCGGGAACTCCACGTATCGCGGGCTTGTACTCAGCTGGCGTTCCACGGCGGCGAACCAGAACGCGCGACTCCTGAGGAGCGGGCCGCCGGCTGATCCGCCGAACTGCCGAAGTCTCTCAAGCACCTTCGCGCCGAAGGGATCAGTCGCGCCGAGGCGCGGGTCACGGACTTGAAAGAAGGCGTCACCGTGCAGCTCGTTGCTTCCAGACTTTGTGGAAACGTTCACCACGCCGGAGGTCGTGCGCCCATATTCTGCGGTGAACCCTGAGGTGATGGCCTGAAACTCCTGAATGGCACTCTGCGGAAGCGTCATTGCGGATCCGGCCCGTTCGCCACCCTGAATGCCACCGAAGAACGCTTGGTTGTAGTCCGTCCCATCGACCGAGACGTTTGTGTAGATGCCCCTCTGCGCTCCGAAGGAAAGGTGCCCGGCGGCCCGCGAGACTTGCACGCTAGGGGTCAGCAGGGCAAAGTCATGGAATCGGCGGCCATTGATCGGCAGGTCGCTGAACACCTTGCTGCCGACCACGTTGCTGGTGGCTGGCAGCAACGCGTCCAGTAGCGCAGCGCTGACTTCGATTTCCGTGAAGGTCTCGCCGAGGGCGAGCGGAATGACGGTCCGGACTGCACCTCCCACGCTCACCGTGATCCGGTCGACCGTTGACGGGGCGAAGCCTGCCGCAGTTGCCGTGACGGAGTACTGGCCGGGCCGCAGAGAACCGAACTGGAATCGGCCTAGGCCATCGCTTCGTGCCGACCTGCGCATGCCGCTCTGGGCGCTGCGGACCACCACATCCGCTTCTGGGACGAGGAGGCCGTCCGGACCCCGCACTTCGCCGACTATGCGACCTAGGTGGGCGTCGAATTGGGCCTCCAGCGCCGCCGGGATTGAGGCCGCGCCGATGGCGGTGATCAAGCAAAGGCCGAGTCTCAGTCGAGCTGTCATGGCCGGGGCAGGAGCAACAAGGCGGGAGCCATCCGCTCACGTCGCGGTCCGCAAGAATCAGCCGGCGGCAGTGCAGCCGCCAAGCGTCAATCTTATAGGGCCACAGGGGGCTTCCGGGCGGCGACTCGGGCTTCTTGAGTCCTGTCGGCTCTCTGCATCAGGGGTGGTGGGACGAAACCTATACTTGGGGAGTGGATCCGGAAGAGTCCAACAATCGGGCGGTAGTGCGCTGGGCCGGAATTGTGGCCGCTGTGGTCATGGCGCTGCTATGGTTCAGCGCTGGCCTTTGGAAACTGACCGACATCACGGGTTGGCAGCTGAAGCTCACGCAACTGCTCGTTCCCGTGCACCTGAGCTTGGCCGGGACCCTGGCTGTCGGAGTCTCGGAAGTGTTCGCCGGGATACTGCTGCTGCGACCGTCTTGGCGGAGGTGGGGCGGGCTGCTGTCCGCTGGCCTGCTGGTCGCGTTCATGGCCTACATGGGCTTCAACTACCAGACGCTGCAAGGCGAGGATTGCTCCTGCTTCCCGTGGCTTGAGAGGGCCGTCGGCCCGGCCTTCTTCTGGAGTGACGCTGCCATGCTCGCGGTTTCGCTCGTCGCGGTCCGCTACTCGCCCAAGCCGTCCGGCCTGCGTGGCGCTGGAGCGGCGGCATTGGCGGTTGCGGCCTTTGCCGGCGTGATGTTGGGCGTCGATCGGCTGGGCCCACAGCCCGAGGTCCACGTGACGCAGACGGTCACGACGGACGCCGGTCCGCTTGACCTGCAGGAGGGCAGCACCTTTCTGTTCTTCTTCAATCCGTCGTGCCTGCACTGCCTGCACGCGGGCCAGACGATGGCCAACTACGACTGGAACGCTCGCGTCTTGGGGATTCCTACCCAAGATCCCGACTGGGGGCCCGGGTTTCTCCAGGACGCGGGCCTCCAAGGCGTGAGGCTCTCGCCGGACGTCGATACTCTTCGGGAGTCCTTCGAATTCCAGGATGTGCCGTTCGGCGCGGTCGTGCGCGAAGGCGCCGTTCTGGAGGAGATCGTGTTCTGGGAAGAGCCCGACCTCGGGGACATGCTGCGTCGCCATGGCTTCATAGACTAGGCCGCGCCGTGGGCAAACGTGCCGGGTTGCGGTTACGCAAAATAGAGCGTCAGCCGTCCGCAGCCCCAGGTCGCCGGCGAGTATGATGGCCGCTTGGCGCTTCCGAAGGCGGTCCCGTGCAAGGTCAGCTCGGAATCCGCTGGCTATCTCACCATGGCTGCGGTGGAGCGACGTGAGGTCCCGCTAATCACCCTCGGAGCCAGAATCCTGGCGGTGTGCGGCAAGGATGTCGGACGGGTTGCCGACATCTTGGCCGGCGGGAGGCTGGTCAGCGGCGGTTCTCTCTTCCGTTGGGCGCCGATTCACGCGTCGGCCATGGAGCTTGCCGGCTTTCTCGAGAAGTACCCGGACGATGAGCCGGACCGAGTCTTGGATCCGTCCCGCTGCACCAAGATCGTGCTTCGAGGAACGCGAGGACCGGTCGAGATCACGTCTGAGATCGGACGGCAGCGGCGCTTGTTCCGCCGCATTTGCTTCTGGGATGAGGCCCTTAAGGTGCTGGCCGGGCTGACGCCCCGGTGCCAGCGGTACTCGTATTCGGATGAGGCCGACGTATTCGTGGCCGTGCTGACGCCGGAGGCCCGCGAACGACTGCGGTCTATCGCGCCGCTGCTGCGCTATACCTCATTGGAACGGAGCGTGAACGAGGTCCAGGGGAGCCGGGTGACGCTCTACGCTTCGCGTTAGGCACGTGCGCGGGCCGCTGTTGCATCCGTACGGCGGGACACCGGCGCAGCCCGTGGGGCCGGATCTCGGCACCAGCCAGTCTCTGTACCAATCCCGGTTGGCGGGATGCCAACCCGATGGGCCTTGCCACGTTCGCTCCCATTGGCTAGCATCGAAAGATAGGAATTCTCAACATGTCCCTCAACAACTCCATTCATCGCAGGACGTTTGTCAAGACAGCTGCCGCTGTTGCACCGGCCACCGCATTCGCCGCCGGAAGCTCCGTGCTGGGCGCGAACGACCGCATCCGTGCGGCTGTGCTCGGCGTCAACGGTCGTGGCCAAAGCCACATGTATGGCCTGCAGCCCCTTGACAACGTCGAGGTGACTACCTTCGTCGATCCCGACCTCGAGATTGCCCGCAAACGCGCCGGTGAGTTCGAGAAGAAGCACGGGCACAGGCCCAGTGTGGTCCAAGACCTGCGGACGGTCATTGAGGACAAGGACATAGACGTCATCACCATCGCTACGCCAAACCACTGGCACACGCTGGCGTCCATCTGGGCCTGCCAGGCCGGCAAGGACGTGTACATCGAGAAGCCGGCCACGCACACCTTCAACGAGGGCCTGAGCCTGATCGCTGCCGCCAAGAAGTACGGCCGGATCGTGCAGAACGGTGTCCAGCTGCGCAGTTCCGAGGCGATCCGCGAGGCCGTCCAGAAGATGCGCGATGGTGCGATCGGCGACGTGTACATGGGACGGGCGACGATCTTCAAGTGGCGCCCCCCACTTGAGGCAGCGCCGGATGAGCAGCCCCCGTCGACCCTCGACTACGACCTCTGGGTCGGGCCTGGGAAATGGCGGCCCTACTCGAAGCGCCACGTGCACTACAACTGGCACTGGACGTGGGACTTCGGTAACGGCGAGATCGGAAACCAGGGGATCCACGAGCTGGACATGCTGCAGTGGGGCTTGGGCGTGACCCTGCCCGACGAGGTGATGTCTTCTGGCGGTCGCTACATCTGGAACGACCACAGGGAGACGCCGGAAATGCTGACCACCCTGCTGCAGTTCAAGAAGGAGCGCAAGATGGCCGAGGTTGCGGTCCGGTTCTGGCACTCGAACCACGAGACACGCTCCGCGAACGGCAACATCTTCTACGGATCTGAGGGCTACCTTGTGGTCTCGGGCTACACCAAGTGGGAGATCTTCCGCGGGCGCAGGCCGGAACTCCAGGAGAGCGGCGAGGCTCCGACCCGGCACTTCGAGAACTTCATCAAGGCCGTGCGCAGCCGCAAGACCGACGACCAGCACGGGACGGTCGAGTCAGCGCACCACTCGGCGGCACTGGCGCACTTGGGCAACATCGCGTTCAAGCGGGACCGCAAGCTCGAGTTCGACCGCGGGACACTGCGGTTCAAGGACGACGATCGCGCCAACGAGATGCTCGGAAAGGCGTACCGCAAGGGCTTCGAAGTCCCGGCTCCCGAAGATGTGTGATCGCCTAGGCGGCCTCAGTGGCAGCCCATGCAGGCGAAGTTGCGGCCGTGGCAGGGCAGGCATGAGAGCTTGTCCAGTCCGGCCTTGCCGGTCGAGTGCCCGTCGACAAACTCTCGGGTGTGATCGGCAGGTTTCAGCTCAGCCCCGTCGCGGTGGCAGTCCGGGCAGGTGAACGGGTTGTCGATGCGGGTGTGGCAGACGATGCAGTCGCCCATCCGCGGCATGTGCACTCCCGGCTCTACCGCCTCGCTTTCTTGGAGACCCCGATGGCAGGCCGCACATGTGTTGGCCGTCTCGAGAAAGCGCCGCGCATCCCCCGGCCTTCCGTGGTAGGTGCCGGAGTCGATCGCGGCCGCGATCAGGGGGGCCGGGTTGCCCAGCTTCATGTGGAAGGCATGGTCGAACCGGTAGCTGCGGGCTCCAGGACGCAAAGACGCAATCCAAGTTGTGTCGACTTCGACTGCTCCCTGCCCGCTGTGGCAGGCCGTGCACACGGCCTCGTTCGGCAGGAGATTGTCCTCGGCGGCAGTGCTGCCTGCGGCCTCGCCGTGGCAGTACTGGCAATCCATGTCGACTTGCAAGTGCGGCTGGTGCGGAAAATCGCGATGCTGGGCGACCAGAGGCGCGGCCAGCAGTGTCAAGGCCAGCAGCCTCAATTCAGCACCTCGCGAAGGTAGCGGCCGGTGTGCGACCGCTCGCATTGGGCAATAACCTCAGGAGGCCCTTCGGCCACGATTTCCCCTCCCGCATCGCCCCCCTCCGGACCGAGGTCGATCACCCAGTCCGCACACTTGATCACATCCAAGTGGTGCTCGATCAATACCACGCTCGTCCCTTGACCGATCAGGCGGTCGAACACGCCCAACAGCTTCTTGATGTCCGCAAAGTGAAGGCCGGTGGTCGGCTCGTCGAACAATAGCAGAGCATTCTCGGCGGATCGGCCGTTGGCGATCTTGGCCAGCCTGAGGCGCTGAACCTCGCCGCCGGAGAGTTCCGACGCGCGCTGTCCGAGGCGGAGATAGCCAAGGCCGACGTCAGAAAGCGCCTTCAGCGCTTTCTCGACCATCCGCAGCGGCCAGAAGTGCCTGACCGCCTGGTCCACGGTGAGGTCCAGCACTTCCCGGATGTTCTTGCCCAAGTAACGAACCTCCAGCAACTCGTCTTGGAACTGCCGACCGTTGCAGGCGTCGCAGATGAGTTCCACGTCGGCCAGGAACTGCATGTCCACGGTCTGGCGGCCCGATCCCTTGCATTCGGGGCACCTCCCTCCTTGGACATTGAAGGAGAAGTGGCTGGGATTCAGCCCTCGCCTCGTGGCGTCCTTGGTGTTGGCGAAGGCGGCGCGCACGAGGTCGAAGACTCCCATATACGTGATTGGCGTGGATCTGGACCCCAGATCCGCCGAGGTCTGGTCCAGCTTGAGGGGCGAGACCGGGGGTCTCGGCATTTCTACCCCGGCAAGCCCCTCCAAATCCCACTGCCCACCCCAGCGGGCCGCTTCGTGTAGGCCTTCGAAGAGGACATTCTCCAAGAGCGTGCTCTTGCCAGAGCCCGAGACGCCGGTGATCGCGACCATTGCTCCCAGCGGCAGCCGGACGTCGATGGACTTGAGATTGTTGATGCTGGCGCCACGGAAGGTGACGCAGCGTCGGCGGTCCAGCGACACTTTGCGGCGCTGGTGCGGGACTGGGATCGAAGCCGTTCCGGTCAGGTATTGGCCAGTCACCGAGTGAGCGGAGTTCCGGGAGAGTTCGCTGGCTGGTCCGGCGAAGATCACGTTGCCTCCACGCTCACCTCCCGCAGGACCCAAGTCAACCAAGTAATCGGCATTTCGCATGATCTCCGCATCATGCTCGACCACGAAGATGGTGTTCCCCAAGTCCCTCAGTCGGTGCAGGACTCGGACAAGCTGCGAGATGTCGCGGCAGTGGAGGCCAATGGAGGGTTCGTCCAGCACGTACGAAACGCCGACGAGCTTGGATCCGAGCGATCCGGCCAGTTGGATTCGCTGCGCCTCTCCCCCAGAGAGCGTCGCAGTCTGCCGGTCGAGCGTGAGATAGTGCAGGCCCACGTCCACCAGGTACTGAAGGCGTCCAAGGATTTCGCGCAGCAGGGGTTTGGCGACCGCCTGCTCCGTGGGTTCGAGCCGTAGGTTGCTGAAGAACTGGAGCGCCTCGTCCAGGCTTAGGGCTAGGAGGTCGGTGATACGCTCTCCGCCGACCAAGACCCGCAATACCTCTCCCGAGAAGCGTAGGCCGCGGCATTCGGGACACGTGGTCCAGTCGACCGATTCGTCCACAGCGATCTCAGCTTCCTCGCCGAGCAGGCCCCTGTGCACGTCGTTGATGAAGCCTCGAATGCCGCGGTAGCCGTCCCCACCCTCCTCGAGGAACTGCTTGTGGTCGTCGGACAGGTATTCGTAAGGGACATTCAACGGAATTCCGCGCCGGGTTGCCGCATCCAGCATTTCCCGCATGTACCGCGCGTACTTGGAGCGCGCTCCGGTCCATGCGGGGATCGGCTTCTTCAGGAGGCTCCTGTGGGGCGATTCGACCAAGTGTCCCGGGACGGGGAACGAGCCCTGGCCTCTGCCCAGACAACGCGGACAGAGTGCGGCACGGGTCTGTAGACTGAACCATCTGGGGTCAGGGTCCCGGTAGGCGATCCCGCAGCCGTCGCAAGCCAAGCCTTGGCTGAATCCGAGGACTCGTGTTCCGTCCGGCTTGAAGAATGCGACTCTCCCGGATTCCGTGTAGGCCTTCTCGACGGCCTCGGCCACACGTTCACGTGCGTCCGGCGAGATTGCGAGCCGGTCGACCAGCACCCAGACGGTAGTACGGAGGTCCAGATCTAGGAGTGACTCTGGGGTGGAGAACTCCACGACCTTACCGCCCTGGTACAGCCGGTTGAACCCTCGGGCCCTCAAGCTGGCGAGGCGCTCCTTCAGAGGCGGGCTCGGGTCCATTACAAGATCCGACGGTGGCGCCAGCCAACCTCCAGGTCCCCTGTCAATCGGGAACATCACGTAGAATCGTGTGCCGTCTGGAAATGAGAGCACCTTTTCGGTCACCGCGTCCACCGGGCTGCGCGTGACCCGCCGTCCGCATCCGCGGCAGTGAACGCTCCCAGCCCGCGCAAACAGCAGCCTCAAGAAGTCGGCGATCTCTGTAGTCGTCGCGACAGTGGCCACAGGGTTCCTCGTGGTGTTCTTTTGGCGTAGGGCGACAGTGGGCGAGACGCCCGTCACTTCGTCCACTTCCGGCCGATCAATGCGCTCCAGAAACTGGCGAGCGTAGGAAGAGAGCGCCTCGACGTAGCGTCGGCGCCCCTCCGCATAGATCAGGTGGAACACCAGCGAAGACTTGCCCGAGCCGGACACGCCCGTGACGACCACCATCTGGTTGTGCGGAAGGCGGAGGTCGATTCCCTTGAGGTTGTGAACCCTAGCACCGCGAATTTCGAGGTGGTCCGACGGCACAGGCTTAACGTTCTAGTGTTGCGAAGGCGCGTCGCACGGCGGCCCGTTCGCAGGTGCCAATTATAGGGGCCGCACGAGTCGGAATTCGGCCAGATCCCATAGCTGGGTCGGCGGCCAGCCTATCGCACGGGGTAGATCAGTGTCGCCTTCGGTAGGCTTGCCGAGCGATACCGACGGAATCCTCCGATACTCGATCCAATCGCTAGTGGCGAGCGGCGACGACATTGGCTGCGGTCAGTCGCTCAGACCCTCTGGGCGCAGGTATCGCTGCGGGCGCCAAGATTGCCGCGGCCGGCAATGAGCAAGCTGAGGGCCTCGTCATTGCGGGCCGCGACGTCGCGGTTCGTGACGGGCAAGTAACCGAAGCTCGTCTGGCACGGGACCATGGACACGGCGTCGTTCGTCAGCCCGGCCAGACTCTGTGGCAGTCCTTTAGCGTACGCCCGAGAGCGATGGTCCATGCCCCTCGCATCTCACGCGGATCACCGTCGCGCTCTCGCTGCTAGCGGCTGGAGACCTAATCGCCACATGCTCGACCGATTCCAGTCTCAAGGGTCGCGGATAGGCAAAGCGATGCATGAGCCATCGTTGCTCCCTACAGTGCCCCACTCGTTCCGGTACCCATGCCCTGCACCGACTCAAGTTACTCTGGCGAGCCTCTCAGCCGCCAAGGACCAATCGGCGGGCCGCATGG
>JAJDWM010000505.1 GCA_022825595.1 Bryobacterales bacterium
TCAAGCGGTGCCATGGAAGTGTTCGGGCGACGCGCTAGCGCGATGAGCCGTATCGCTGCCGGGCTGCTGGCGGCGGTCCTTCCCTTGGGGGCAAGCCTGCTCCACGAAGCGCTGGGCCCATTCGAGCGGGAGGACCCTCAGGCGTTCGCGCTTGAGGATCCGGAACTGCTGCGGGAGTTTGGGCTCGAGGAGCACGAAGAAGCGCGTTACGCTGCGCCGGACGGGCGCTCCGTAATCGTTCGCGCTATGCAATTTTATGACGACACCGGCGCGGTGGCGGCCTACAACTGGCTGAAACCTCTTAGCGCCACAGCAGTGGAACGCGGCGAGCGGGCGGTCGAAGCGGGCGACTATACACTGATCCAGTTTGCCAACTACGTGGTGTCGCTGCGCGGCGACCCTCCCGACGAAGAGGACATTGAGATCGCGCTGGCCTACCTGCCCCGCCCAAAGCCGACGGCGGATCCACCGGTACTGCAATACGTGCCCGGGGACCTGCTCGTACCGGGAACGGGGCGCCTCATCCTCGGGCCGGTTTCCTTGGCAAGGCTGGCACCGAACCTAGCGCCTTCAGTGGTCGGGTTTCATTTCGGGACGGAAGGCTACTACGGTCGGTTCCGGTCGCCCGACGGCGAAATCGAAATGGTCATTTGGAGCTACCCGTCGAACCCGATCGCTCGCGAACAGGTACAGGAATTCCACGGGGTCGACGGGGTGGTCGCAAAGCAGGACGGTCCATTGATCGCGGTGGTCTTGAACCCGGAGTCGGCCGACGACGCACAGCTGCTTCTGGCGAGGGTCCGTTATCGCGCCGAGGTCACCCAGCACGTGGAGGAGGCCAAGAGGTATGACAGCCTGCGCAACATCGTCCTCGACACGTTCATCCTGTGCGGGCTTCTGGCCAGCCTGATGATCCTCGGGGGCGTCCTTGTGGCAGGCACTCGGCGGCTGGCCGGCCGCGTCGCCCCGGACTCGATCGTGGCGCCGCCCGAAGGGCCCGGAATGCAGCGCCTGGGGATCGACGGACTTGGCACCGGCTCGCGCAAGAATCTCAACTGAAGCGCTGGCACCCGCCTCAGCGTGTCGCGCCAATGCTGCGCTTGTCCGATCCGACGCGGGCCCGCCTCCGGGTGGCGGCCAAGATTCGCAGCCTCCGGTACGCCGCGGCCACCATGGCCCTCTGCGCCATCCGCCCATAGAGCCAGCCTGAGGTAATGGCCAGGGCCGCCACCAGATGGGTCAGGGTCCGGAGAATTCCGGGGTTGATGCGCAGCAGCGCCATTCCCGCCAGTAGCGCCAGCGAGCCATCTGTAAGCTTGCCGACCAAGTTGGGCAACAGCCTGACGCCGAAGCGACGGTAGACCGTCGTCCAGCCCGCGATGATCGCCACATCTCTGGCGACGACGAGTGCCACGATCCAGCCAGGGAGCTGGCCGGTCAGTCCCAGAGTCACGAATGCGGCCCCAAGATAGAGCTTGTCGGCGACGGGATCGATCATCTCGCCGAGGTAGTTGCGGACGGCCAGCTTCCGGCTGCCGCGGCGCGCCAGCGCACCATCAACCATGTCGCATGCCTGCATACAGGCCACAAGCCAGAATGCCGCGTATCGGTACGAATCGGAATCGGGCGACCGCCAGATGAGGTACACCAATACCGGGGCACCGCACACCCGGAAGAGGCTCAGCCCGTTCGCGAGCGACACGAGCAGAGATGCAAACGACCTAGACACAGACCCAAGCTCATCTTACGACAATGGCGCAAGAAAGGGCAGCGGTCGAGCCGGTTAGCCGGTTTGGACTACTGACGGCGGGTGCGCCTCCGCCGGGGGCGGTCACCCTTCACGGCGAGCGCGGCCGCTCTGGCGAGCTTGTCGCAGCGATTGTTGTCGGCGTGGCTGGCGTGGCCCTTGACCCAGCGCCACTCGACCTTGTGGCGGCTGGCCGCGTCGTCCAACGCTCTCCAGAGATCGCGATTCTTTACGGGCGTGCGCGCCGCCGTAATCCACCCGTTTCGCTTCCAGAGCCGAATCCAGCGGGTAATGCCGTTCTTCACGTACTCAGAGTCCGTTTCGACGATGACGCGGCACGGCTCCCGAATGGCCTCCAGACCGTTGACAACCGCCGTAATCTCCATGCGGTTGTTCGTAGTCCATGAGGCAGATCCGACCAACTCCTTGCTCTTGCTCCCATAGCGCAGAAGGGCTGCCCAGCCCCCGGGTCCGGGATTCCCGATGCAAGAGCCGTCGGTGACCAGCCTCACCTGCTTCATGGAGCGCTCGCTGTAAGGTCCGATGAAACGCCGTAGGCTACGCTGAATGCCTTGCAGTTCAGCCGCAGGTCGTTCCTAGCCGCATCCCTAGCCCCCCGACTCCGGCTCGGAGGGACCACTGTGGGGCCCGAGGAACTCTCAGCACGCCGACGGGAACTTGCAGCATCCGTGGGCCGCGGCGTGATTGCGCTACTGGGCCTCACCGAAGAGGAGGGCGAGTCGGGGTTCACCGGATTCCGCCAAGAAAGCAATTTCTACTATCTCACGGGACTCGACGAGCCCGACGTGGCCCTCGTGATCGCCCCGGCATCGCACGGGCACCCTTACATGGAGGTCCTGTTTCTGCCAAGCGAGAGCGCCGCAACCAAGAAGTGGACCGGTCCCAGCCCTTCGGCGGCAGATGCATTGCGATTGGGATTCGCGGACGTGGAGGATCAAGCCCGGCTTCCGGGGATTGTACGGTCGCTCTGCCGCGAGAGGGGCCCGCTCTCTGGCCTTGCGGGCCAGGCCGGCGGCCACCCGCCCCGGACACTTCCGCGCCTGCTAGAAGTGGCCGAGGGCGAACGGCCGCGGGGTATCGAGCGCCACTTGGCCACACTGCGGAGCGTCAAGTCGGAAGGGGAGGTGGCGTTGATCAAGAAGGCCATTGCCGTCACAAGTGAAGCCTTCCGGTCCGCTCTCGCGGTCGTCCGCCCTGGGGCGACGGAGCAGTCCATTGCCGCTGAGCTTGTGGCCGAGACGTTCCGCCGGGGCTGCAGGCGACTCGCATTCCCGCCGATCGTCGCTGCCGGCGCAAACGCGACGATTCTGCACTATCGCCGCAATGAAGCGACTCTGACGCCAAGCCAAGCCGTGCTCGTCGACGCCGGCGCCGAGTGCAACCGCTATGCAGCCGACATCACCCGCACAGTGCCGGTGAACGGCAAGTTCGACCGTCGCCAGCGCCAGTTGTACAACCTGGTCCTAGCCGCGCAGGATGCCGCCATCAAGGCCGCAAGGCCCGGGGCGCGCGTTTCCGGGCCCGACCCCAAGAGCGTAGAGTCCGCAGCGAACCGGGTGTTGCGAAAGGGCGCCCCAGAAGGCGTCGATCCGTGGCTTCCGCACGCGATCGCGCACCACGTGGGACTGGACGTCCATGATCCGGACCCGCCCCGGGATAGGCTCAAGGCAGGCATGGTCTTGGCGATTGAACCCGGACTCTACGTGCCGGAACATGGGCTGGGGCTACGCATCGAGGACATCGTGGAAGTGCGCAAGGACGGCGCTCGGATCCTCAGCGGCGGGCTGCCCCGATCACCGGACGGGGTCGAAGCGCTGACGGGCGCTGGCTGAAGCTGGATCGACCGGGAAACAGCGCATCACCAACGTGGCGGCCACTTCGCCAAGGCCGCTTCGTCCGGCTCGACACCCCAACCGGGCGTGTCGGGGACGACGAGGTGTCCGTCCTTGATCGGCGGCTCGGCGGTGAACAACTCCCGGTCCCAACGAAGGCGGTCCACATCGACTTCCATGATCCTCAGGTTGGGAACTGCTGCGGCAAAGTGGGCATTGATCATCGTCGCAAGATGGCCATAGAAGTTGTGGGGAGCCACGTTGACCTCATACGCCTCCGCACAGGCGGCGACCTTGAGGCTCTGCCAGACACCGTTCCAAATGGCGTCGATGATCGCAACGTCCACCGCTTCCGCCTCGAAGTACGGGAGAAAACTCCGCAGCCCCAGCAGCGTCTCGCATGAGCTCACCGGGCAACCGCTCTGGCTGCGGATGTGACGCAGCGCGCGAGGGTTCGGAGTGTCGATTTCGACCCACAGCAGGCCAAAGTCCCTCAGTTGACGTACCACCTTGACGAATCCTTCGGTGGCGCAGTTGAAGTTCAGGTCCAGCAGGATGTCCACGTCACGGCCGGCACCGTCGCGCAGGGCCTCAAGGTGGGCTTGCAAGTCGGACAGTGTCGGCTTGTCCATGTTGCGGCCCGGCTCGAACGGACCGCCGAAACCTGGCCGCCAGCCGATTGGCTTGCCGTTCTCGTAGCGGAATATGTTGGTCTTCAACGCCGTGAAGCCCCGCTCGCGAACTTCCGCGCCGATCTGTCGGACCCCGTCGATGTCCGTGATCGCCGGCTCGTAGAACCGGGGCTGATTGATGCGCCAAGTGGCGCAGTGTGACCAATAAAGGCGGATACGATCCCGGATCTTGCCGCCCAAGAGGGCGTGGCACGGCACGCCGAGCTGCTTCGCCTTCAGATCAAGCAGGGCGTTCTCGATGGCTCCGAGGGCTTGGCCGGTCACGCCGCCGGCCGAAGGGCGCGTCGAACAGAACAGCTCGGAGTAGATGCACTCGTGGGCGGTCGCTTCCCGGCCCGCCAGGCCTAGCGCCAGATGTTCAATCGCTGTGGTAACGCCCCGCGAGCCGAAGTCCTCGTCGTACTCGCTCCACCCGACCGTGCCCGTCGCGTCGGTGACCTTGACAAAGTGGTAATTTCGCCAGCCGGCGTCGCAGTGCAGCGTCTCGAGTTGCTCGATAGGCATGCGGCGATCTTAGCAGCCGCCCACCGCACCGATGGCCTACTCCGGAACGCCCTTCTGGAAGATGGAATCGAGGATCCCAACAGCTTCGTCAGCATGCTTCCGGGTAATGATGAAGGGCGGCAGCATGCGCAGAACGTTGCCCGCCGTGCAATTGATCAGCAGACCCGCTTCCTGCGCCATCGGGACGAATCCGCCGCCAGGGACCGTGAGCTCAACTCCAACCATGAGTCCCCTGCCCCGCAGGCCGGACACAAACCCGTGCCGGTCCGCGAGCGCCGAGAGGCGACCCCTGAAGTAGGCCGACACCTCTTTCACCCGCGGTATCAGATCCGGCAGCATCCCCAAGAATTCGCGCGCTACCCTGCAGGCCAAGGCCCCTCCTCCAAACGTGGAGCCGTGCATTCCGGGCCCGAGCGCCCTTGAGGCGGACTCGCTGCAGACCACCGCGCCGATCGGCAAGCCGGCACCCATTGGCTTGGCCACCGTGACCACGTCAGGCAGGTAGTCCTCACCCCAGTGGTGGTAGGCGAACCGCTCTCCGGTTCGGCCAAGCCCGCTCTGGATCTCGTCGCAGATCAGCAACGATTCACTCTCGGTTGCCAGCGTCCGTGCAGCGCGGGCAAACTCCTCTGAGACTTCGACGATCCCGCCCTCTCCCAAGATCGGCTCGAAGATGATCCCAGCGGTCCGCTCACCAACGGCGGACTCCAGTGCCGCGACGTCGTTCGGGGGCACGAACCGTACGCCAGGAATCAGCGGTTCGAACGGCTCACGGTACTTCGGCTGCCCGGTGACAGCGATGGCACCCAACGTGCGGCCTCCAAAGGAGTTCTCCAGAGCCACGATCTCCGTCTTGGCTCGGTCGATCGCGCGCCCGTGTCCCTTGGCAATCTTCAGCGCAGCCTCCACGGCCTCTGCTCCGCTGTTGCAGAAGAACGCTCGCTGCAGGCCGCTCAGGACCGCCAGCTGCTCGGCCACCTCGCCCTGCAGCGAGTGGTAGTACAGATTGGAGCAGTGCATCAGCGTGCCCAGCTGGTCCCGGATGACCGCGATGACGGCCGGGTGGGAGTGGCCCAAGGCCATAACGCCGATGCCCGACATGAAGTCAAGGTACCTGCGCCCATCAGCACCAACAAGGCGGACTCCCTCACCGCGGCTGACAACCAAGGGGTAGCGCCCATAGTTGCGGACGACGTAGGCGTGATCGCGGGCGACAATCTGGTCTGCGCTGGCGCTTGGCGAGGCGGCTGGCATATTTTCCCAGCCTAACACCGGGCCTAGCGATTGATCCTCGGGCCTGCTCGAGTTCGGATGGTCGTTGACCAACAGACACGCCTTGTTCGACTCTCGCCCGGGCGGGGGAATGTTACTGTTCGTCGCACGCATGCATCCCACCGTCCCGAGCGGCTCCCAGCGGCCACCGCGGGAGCCGGAAACCAGAGGCTCCAAGACACAAGACGCCTCGGATGAAGGGGAACCTGAGACGAAGTCGGGAGCGGGTTAGCTCGCTGGCCGGATTATGTCCATCCGCCGCAGCCAGTCCTCGAAACGATCAGGCCAGGTCGTGACCGGCAGGTCTGTGCGGCGCAGGCCGTATCCGTGGCCGCCGCTCTCGTAGATGTGCAGCTCGGCCGGCACACCCGCACG
>JAJDWM010000623.1 GCA_022825595.1 Bryobacterales bacterium
AGCCCGCGGGCGACGCGCACGACCGAGTCGGCGGTGCGATCTCGGTCGCTGAAGATGCGGGTGTCGAGGAGGTTGATGCCGGGGAGGCCCCCATCCGCCCCGAGGTCCACGAGCCGCACCTGGTCGATGAGGGATTCGGGCACGTGCCCGAGGAGGTCGTTCACGAGGTCGGCGTGGGGGTCGACGACGATGATGGCGTCGCCGTCGCGCCCCGCCGCCTTCTCGCGGAGCTTGTGGGTGATGACGTGCTGCATGAGGGTGGACTTGCCCATCCGCGTGCGGGCGACGTAGAGGTGGTGCCGGCGCAGGACGTCGCCGGCGAAGCGCACGGGACTGGGCTTGCCCGCCGTCGTCTCGCCCACGAGCGCCCCTTCCCGCACATCCCGAGCGGAGGGAAGGAGCGCCTTCGCCCCCGAGCGCCCCACGAGGGGCGTCTCGTCCCCGGCGCCCGGCGGGTGCCAGAGGGAGGCCGCCTCGCGAACGCCGATGACACTGCGGCTGTCGAGGAGTCCGGAGCCGGAGGGATGCAGCCGCTCCGGCTCGGGAATCACGGGCCGCAGGCGGCTCACCGCGAAGCGCGCCCCCAGGGGGTTGTCGAAGTGGCGGTAGGCGGTGGCCACCGGTTCCAGCAGCTGCCGCGCCCGCTTGCCTCCCGCCCTCTTGCTGTCCGTAGCGGGAAGGATGGCGGTCACCTGGATGTCGGCCTCGAAGGCGAGACGCGAGATCTTCTCCTTGACGAGGGCGGGGTCGTGGATGCGGTTGCGGTTACGCTGCCAGCGCGCCTTCGCCCAGCCGGCGACGGCAAGGACGGTGACGACGCCCAGTCCCGCCAGGACCGTCTTCCAGAGCTCGCCCGCCTGCACCCACCGGTAGCCCTGCACGGCGCCGACCAACGCCACGGCGAGGAAGGCAGCGGCCATGCCGCCGTTCGCGTAGTCGCGCTCCTGGCTGGCGGCCGCGGCCGGCTGCGGCTGGACGGGGAGCGGCTGCTCGAAGGCTTTCGCCGCGTACGCCTGCGCCCAGCCCGGTCCGAGGGAGCGCATGCGCAGTTGGGTCACGACCCGCTCCCCCTCACCGGGCGCGGAGAGCGCGCCGAGGAGGGAGAGCAGGGGATCCGAGCCCGGGTCGAGCAGGTCGTCGTCGCGGTAGGAGTGAAGGGGGACGTACTCGGGACCGTCCGAGCGCAGCGTGATCGACCACGCCTGCTCCCCCTCCCGCAGGCGCAGGGGGTCGTCCGCGTCGGGCAGGTCGTCGACGACGGCCTGCGGATAGCGGGCGGCGAGCTGGCCGCGCACGACCTGCTTGTCCTGGCAGCGCGCCATGAGGGTGACGCCGTCGGCGTCGCCCGCCAGTTCCAGGGAGAAGGGTTCGGGGACAGCGATCGACGCGAGAAGGCTCTCGACGCCGAGGAGGGTGCGCTCGCCCGTGCGCGGGGGCGTCACCTCGAGGAGGCTAACTGGCTTTGGTTCGGACCTGCGGGAGAGCAGGCGCAGAGGGTTGAGTCGCATGGGGTGGTCCTTTCCTATCGGTCTTCTTGCGCCGCGGTGCGAGGCTCTGCTGGTCGAAGCGAGAGGCTCCCTCACCGGGTAGGCGCAGACGATCGAGTGTGGGGAACGGGGGACTGTTTGGTAATGGCTTGTGAGGGGGCTCGCGAACGAGCCCCCTCACAGGGCCTGTCATTTGCCGAGGCGGATGTGATGTCATGGGCGTGTACAGAGAAAAGAGGTAGGTGGCAGAACGCCGAATGGTGGAAAGAGCCAGTCGGTACAAAGGGAAACGGCCCCTACCGGACATAGGCAGTAAGCAATTCGGTTCCGGGCCTGCTTCCACGGGGAATCGGCAAAATGCCTAGGCGAAGAGTGACAAGTGGCCGCCCGAGGGACGGCGCGGGGGCGGAGAAGACCCCTGCGGAAGTCCCCCCTGGGCCTGAGCGTGGGAACGGTCGTGAGCACCTCTCCATCGACCAGAGCAGGAGTCAGGAGCACCAGCGCCACGAACGGCTGGTGGAGTCGCTGCGGGACAAGGTAGAGGCCGAGGGCCGGGCGAAAGTGGCGGAGGCACTCGGCGTCAGCTACCGCACGTTGGTACGAGCTGTCGACTCCGGGCGGCTGACCGCACGTATGGCCGACGCACTGGAGCGGCACCTGCTGGAGGTCGAGACCTCGGCCACGGCGCCGCGGAGACACAAGCAAGCGGACGACCCGGAAACACGTGTGGAGCAACTGGACGCTGACGTAGCGAAGCTGCGCTCCCGCGTCGACACCATCCAGGCGGTGGTCGGGGCATTGCAGGAGGACCAGGCTCGGACGCTGCGGCAGTGGGAGCGCCGGCTGGCTCGGGTGGAGGCGCGGCAGGTGCCTGCGAACGGGTCAGGGGTTGCGTCCACGTCGAGCGTGAAGGGCGCCTCGGACGGGGTATCTGAGCGCCCGCGGGTGAAGAAGCCCAGACGAGCCTACCGCCAACTGGTGACCGTTGAGCCTGAGGAAGGCGAGGAGTTGCTGTACGGAGAGGCGATGCCAGCCGTCATCGAGTGGCGGGAGGCTCGGAAGAGGCTCGAGCAGGCCAGGCGTGGGGTGGACACGCTGGATGCCCGCAAACGGATTGTGGAGCTGGAGGTCAGGTTGGTCGGCGACCACGAGCTGACCCTGCCCCCTGCTGTCTACCCCTGGGACCGCGCCGACCGCAGGGACGAGGTGTGGCGGCGGAAGCAGTCGCTGGAGGACCTGCGGGTGGAGCGTCGCCGGACAGTGTTCTGGCGTTGGGTACGGCGCGTGCTCACCCTGGGGCTGTGGTGGAAGTAGAAGGGGGCCGCTCCTTTGGAGGTCCCGACGTCTCCACTCGCACGACGCGCCTTACTTAGTTGGAAGAAGCCGGTCACCCTCGCTCGTACATGCCGCCCGATGTGGGGCAGTTCCTTCCCACGGCGTGCTGACCAGTCTTGCGCGATGACTTGGCGATGGACATCCCCAGGGACGGCGTGCAGCTCTCAGCGCAGGGAACTCCCGACGAGAACGCCGACCCCCCGGTGACGGTGCCCCAGGCCCGGTGAGCAGATAGAGCAGCAGGACGAGCCCCACTTTCCCTCGTCACCGAACGTGTTGGGATTGGCGAGTGCCAAGAGCGCGAGGAGACCAGCAAAGGCGAGGCCCGCAACGAGGAGGGGCAACCACCAACTCCGTGCCCGCTGGGGGGAGTTTATGCCCGGTCCAGTCCCGCACCCGCGGCCGCCTGGACCGCGAGCGTCAGCCGAGGCAGTGGGTGCAGCCCTGCGGTTCGGACAGGTCCAGCTTCAGCTCCATCTCCACCGCGACGTCATAGGCTTCCGCGAGCGTGTCGAACGGGCCTTCCCAGCGGCCGTTACGGGGGGCCACGTTCCGCAGCCCGCGTCCCTCCCGACAGAAGGAGCACGCGCCCCGGTGTACCCGCGCCCGGCGGGTGGGCAAGTTCGCGTAGACGTAGAAGCTCACGCCGGGGCCTCCTGCTGCCGGCGGTGCCAGCGAATATGGGTGTACATACCTGCTCTCCGCCGCTGCCAGTCCCGGATCGGTACCTTCGCGCCGGTGCGCTCGCAGCGCCGGCAGGCCCACCAGACCACGTCGTCCCCAGCCCCGTCGTTCTCGTGCCTGCTGCGGTAGACCACCATGGTCATCAGCAGCTCGCCCCCGGCTGTTCGCTCGTAGATGGGCTCGAACACCTGCGGCTCGTCGCCCATCCCGTTGCTTCCCGGACTCACCGCGCTCCCACCGTCGGCCGGGGCGAGCAGCAGTACGCCTCGCGCGTGTCCGTCATCCCGAAGCGGCGGGCGGCCGCCAGCGCGTCGTAGGAGGTGGGGAACGGCCCGTGCCAAGCAGCCTGCCCGCGTTGCCGGAAGGTGCCCGCCATGCCCCGCCCCTCGCGGCACCAGCGGCAGCGTCCCCGATGCACGCGCACCGCGCCTGCCTGCGCTCGTCCACGTGCACGTAGAGGCTCACAGGCCCTCCCTTCCGTACGGTGAGATCCACCTGAGTCTAGAACCATGGGTCCGGCCCAGTTGCGGAACATGCGTTCGCGTCCTACGGTTGATGGGATGCATGCGCGTGAGCAGAGACTCTCTGGAGGCTTGTCGCCTCTCCGCCCACGCGATGTGGGTCCTCGCGAGTTCGTCTACGGGCTGACCGAGGCCAAGCGGCAGCACCATGTCCCCAAGATGTACCTCCGTGCCTTTGCCGAGGCTGGGGATGGAATTATCCCCTGGCGGGACCTTGAGACAGGCCGCACTGGACGAGCTTCTGTCGACAACCTTGCGGTGGAGAGGCACTACTACGACTTTGACTTCCTGGGCGTCGCCCTTTCGGCTGAGCCGTGGCTTGCCGAAGTCGAGGCCAAGGCGGCAGTGTGGCTTCGGCTTCTCAGGGAGACGAGCGAAGAGGGCGCGATAGCGCCTGACGGTATGCTCTATCTTTCAAGGTTCGCTGCCGCCCAGTTCTTCCGTTCGCCATCGTTTCGCTCCTGGTTGGAGCGCTACAAGGCTGACCTCGGGACAAGGATCAAGGAGTTCGCGCGCCAGATGCTTCCTCCCGAGGTCTTTCAGCTCCGGGAAGATCAGCCCCACGAGGCTTGGCTGGGGCAGGAGCCGAGCGAGGATGCTGCAGTTCCAGACTCCCTGTGGATACTGGAGGGAACGCAGGGCTACGCGAATCTCCTGGTGTTTTGCATGGACTGGACTCTGCTGGAGGCTCCCGATGGCGCCCGGTTCTACACGTCGGACGCACCTCTAGCGCGGCGCACCTCTCATCTCGATGATGGAGTCCTGCCCGGGAGTTTTGTCTCGTACGAATACTACCTCCCCATTTCCCCCTTGCGGGCGCTCAGGATCCGGCCACGCCGAGGGTTCGGCAGCGACCTGCGCTTAGCCAGCATCCTGCGGAAGAAGGCAAGCAAACGGGAAGTCTCACTTGCCAACTCCATGCAGTCTGCCTCAGCGGCAAGGTTCCTCTACGGGCGAGGACCGTGGATTGACAGGGATGACGGCAGACGGAACATTGCGCGACAGATTGGCGCGGCCGCGACGACGCGCGTAATGACCGTGCAGGCCACGGGCGACATTCGCCCTTCGGCTGTGATGCAGGTTGCTGACGCCCGGGCCCGATCGATGCTCGCCCAGCAAGGCACTGGCACGACCACCAGGGGTGTGGCGCTGGAGTACATGCAGCAGGTGCGAGAGCACAGCCCCGATGGTCCTGCTGACAGTGAGGGGCTCTCATGACAGCCGCAGTTGAACAAGCCTTCTTCTGTAGGCACGTCCCTGCACCAGAGGAATGGGCCGACATCGCCGAGCCTGAGTTCGAGGACATCATTGAAGACGCCCGTCTGGCAGTTCCCTATGCCGAAGCCCAGGAGGGAGTGGCACGGGTTACCATCTGGCTCGTTGTGCGAGTCGTTAGCCAGAGTGACAGCCCCACGAACCATCAACTTGTCGTCTACTTCGAAGTTGAGGGGACAGAGACGCTGTCGCGTCCCATGACTCAGGAATTTGGCCTCTCCAAAGTCGGAGACGAATTCCCTTGGCTGCAGAGCTTCCATTTGCCCTGTCCGGCATCTCCCTCGGAAGGGGGAACGCTCAACGTGACAGCCCACATTTCACTCGATGGGTGTTCGGGAGAGGAGCGTTCCTCTCGCGATAGAGGTTCTCCCGGCTACGTAGTCACCCGGGATGCCCTCTGCTACGCCGGCGAGGGTACGTAGCCGATACCACTGCCAGCCCAAGAGTGTGTTTGACGGCCCTCGCGCGGGCCGCCGATCATGAGGTTGCATAGGGAACAGACTCACTATGGACTGGCGCGAATACATCACCGTTGACCCGAATGTCTGCCACGGGCAGGCCTGCATCGCAGGTACCCGCGTGATGGTCTCCGTCATTCTCGACAACCTGGCCGCGGGTCTGACGGCCGAGGAGATCGCGGAGAGCTATCCACCCGTTTCCGTCGATGCGGTCACGG
>JAJDWM010000633.1 GCA_022825595.1 Bryobacterales bacterium
CTTGCGACAGGCCAAACCGACCACCAATCCGGGGTGCTGCGAATCGCTAGGCAGACGGCGCCGTTCGTGTTGGTCCCGAGCGCGCCGATCGCCACATCGTTGGATCGCTGCGGGACGAGACTGGGGGACGACTAAACCGACGGCAGTCCGAGAATCTGCGCAGCATTGTCGTGATACACCATCTTGAGGATCTCGTCGGGTAGGCCGATGCCATAGATCTTCCATCGGCCTTGCGGGGGAGTGGGTGCGGGCGAGTAGTCGAAGTACTCGTCAAGGGTCTCCAGGAATCGGAAGTAGCAGCGGAACATCTCGGGTGCCAAGTCTTGCTGCGGTACGGATGATCCGTTCGGAGATGCGTCGGTCCCAAACATGACGCGATCGGCGTACTCCTCAAAGAACCTCCGCGCTCGTCGCGGCTGGCGGCCGAGTTCGCCGAGTCGGGCTCCGATTTCCACGTGCAGGTTAGGGTGCGTGTCCAGCCAGGATGAGACTTCGTCGAGATTCTCCGGACGATTTGCCACGTGGAGACCGACGAATGTGGTGTTGGAATGCCGCTCGATGACCCGGTTGCGGGCGGCGAGCAATTCCTCCTTTGGCGGGAAGTCCTGACCGTAGAACGACCAGTCAGGGTGATTGCCCAGCTCCTCCCAACGCTCGTTGAATCGGTCGGTCGGAATGAAGAATGCATCCGGGTCGGCGACGTGGATGAAGACCGGGAACCCGAGCTGGCCGGCGGCGTCCCACATCGGGTCGAAACGTGGATCGTCGATCTTGACCAGTGGGCCCTGCTGACGCGATTCCCGCCCGGACTCTTGAAGGCCTCCTTCGCGCAGGTATAGCCCGAGCGTCTTCAGGATCTTCAGCCCCACGGCCCCCTGCTCCTTGGCTCGTGCCAACTCTTCGGCCTGCCAGTCTGGGTAGCCTGGCTCGTTGATCCGGGAATACGTCGGAACCGTGCAGGTGATCAGTCGGCCCGGGTGTTGCTGCACCATCTCGGAGACGGTCTGCTGCAGCTCCTCCCCGGACCCGCCGGTCAGGTTGACCAGTGTCCGCAGGTTGAGCTCGTCCATCCACCGGGCGATCTGGTCCAGTCGCGCAGCAGCGGTTCCTTGCAGCACATCGTCCGGTCCTGGCGTTCGCCTGAACACCGACGAGACATGGGTATGCATGTCGATTGCCGGATAGCGCGCCGACGCGACCACGTTCTCCTCGACCACGAGCATGCTCTTCGGCTGGAAGTCGGCTAGGGACAGCTGGGTATCGGGCCCAGCTTGTTCGCCGACTCCCGGTTGCGGCTGCGAGCAGGCCGATGAAAGCGCGCCCGCGGCGGCTCCCGCGCGAAGGAAGGAGCGTCGAGATTGGGACATGAGAGTTGCCTCCTGAAACGACCGGGTGCTTTCTGGGTGGCGGCCGAGTAGCGATCGTACGACCGAGCGATCCAACCTCGCAGATTACTTACTGCGCTGCTCTTGGACCGGGGGTGACCGGATGGGCAACCGGATCCTGTCCGATGATCGATCCCCGACAGCCCTCCAACGGGCCGTTCGAGGGAAGATTGTACAACTTGCTTTACGGCGATAGGGCGCCAGCTTTCTCACTCGGTCGGCCCATACACCAACAAGAATCTAGGTGCGACTGTGAGTTCAGTTAGACCGCCCCTAGCCGGAGGCGCTCTTCGATGGGACTTGCCAGTGGCTTCACGTAGTCGATGAACTCTGGGGTCACATCTGACCCGGAAGGAGCAATCCACGTATCCGGCACAAGTCGTTCCGCGCTTGCAACGGATGCCAGCGGTGTTAGGAACGTCTTGCAGAGGTAGGGGTCAGATGAGACCCGCCGCAGCGCAACCATCACTCCACTGCGTCCGGCGACGGCGGCCTCGACGGCAGCCGTCCCGCAGCGGTGGGATTCCGCGGCGTCGATGGGCGAAACCGCAAACGAGCATGATCGCCCAAGCAGTCCCGGCTTCTCTGACCGCGCTCGTATGCCCGTCATGGTGGAAATCCCCTGTGCCAACACGTGTCCGAGATTCTGTGCCAACTCGTGCTGGGCGCTCCCGGGTTGGTCGAGCGCTGCACCGAATGGAAGTCCTTTCGGGTCGCGCAGGCCCTCGCAGGCGACGACGACGGCTCGGCCTAGCCGTCCGACTCGACTCGCCACATCCTGACAGATCGTCTCGATTGTCGGCGGGCGTTCCGGAAGATAGATCAGGTGGGGGGCGTCATCCGCGTCCTGCCGGGCCAGAACTGTTGCTCCGGCCACCCAGCCCGCATTGCGTCCGATGGTCTCGACGATCGTTACGGGAGAGCGCAGGGCCCGGTTGTCATCTCCTATGTCGCGTGTGGCCAACGCATAGAATCTCGCCGCCGACCCGAATCCGGGTGAGTGATCGGTGACCATCAGATCGTTGTCGACGGTCTTGGGCACGCCGATGACGCGTAGGTCAGGATACTCTTGATCGGCTAGGTGAGAGAGCATCGACGCCGTTCCCATCGAGCCGTTGCCTCCGGTGTAGAACAGGCAATCGACGCGCTTTCGACGCAGTTCGACCAGCAGCCTCTCGGCTGCGGCGTCGCTGAGTCTCATCCGGCTCGACCCGATCGCGGAACCGGGAGCGGTGCGTAGAGCCAGGACATCCTTAATGGTTGCTCCTGACAGGTCGATCCAGTCGCCGGCGACGAGGCCCTCCACACCGAAACGCGCCGCAAACAAGGAACCTCTCCCGGGAGCATCGGTCCACGCTTCGATGATCCCGGCAAGGCTAGCGTTCAGGACTGCGGTTGGTCCTCCGCTATGAACGACTAGAGCTCGTGATTCGTAGGGCATATGGTCGAGAGCTCAGCCCGTAAGCAACTGAATTCTGGAGCCGCAATCCGTCACCGGCATTCGTTATCCCCCGCGGGCCTAAGGCACCCCTCGAGTCTCGCAAGTTAGCACGGTGGTCCGTGTCGACTCGGATGTCGCCCAAGTTCTCCGGCGCGACTGCGAGGTGCTCGCAGCACCTCGGGCTGTTCGAGCGGTCATGATCGACTCCCGATCCGCCTGGCGAGGGAGCTGCTCGGGTGATTCTCCTCTCTTGTGGTGCGGTTCGCCAACGATGCGAGCCAATTCGGCGTGCCCTGCCCGCCGTGCCCGACGAGACCAAGGGCCCAAGACGTGGGATGCCGTCAGATGTCCGCATCGGCGAACGAGCACCGCCGCCAGAATGACCTGCCTCTCGGATCTGCGGTACGGCAGGATCACTGCCATCGGATTGCTACACTTCGGCCTTCAATCTCGGCCTGTGATCGGAGCCTCTCGGGTCCGATCTTGTCGACCTACGAGAGCAAGAGTGTGATGTCTAGCGCACAGAAACGACTGTTCGGCGCTTTGGGCGATGGCGCAGTGAAGCATGGCTGGCGGAACACGCTCGCCGAGATCTTCCAGCAACCCGAGCTTTGGCGGCACACTGCCGAGTCCTCCGCGTCGCTCGCACGTCGGCGTCTGGAGCAGGTTCGGCGGAACGACGTCCTCGTGTTGACCGGGTCGGGAAGCTCGCACTATGTCGGCGAGTGCATTGCCCCGGCGATCCAGCGCCGTACCGGACGCACGGTCCAAGCCCTCGGAAGCGGCGAGTTGCTGCTCGCCAGCAGAGAGTTGCTTCCCCTGCGGCGCCCACTCATGCTCGTCTCGTTCGCGCGTTCTGGGAACAGCCCCGAGAGCGCTGCACTGATTTTGTCTTGCCTCGAGCAGGAGCCCTCAATCGAGCACCTTGTGGTGACCTGCAACCAAAGCGGCAAGGTGGCGCGGCAGTGGGGGAATGGATTGGAGCAGCGCGTCACCGTTGATGTTCTCGATCCAAGAACATGCGACAAGAGTCTGGTCATGACGAGCAGCTTCACCAATCTGGCACTGGCGGGGTTGGTCTTGGGCTACGCCGATTCCCCGAAGACCTATCTTCGGCATGCTGAGACGCTGGCTGGCGTCGGACTGGATCTGTTCGAAGGCTGGCTTGATCGCCTTGAATCGATTGCTCGGCAGCCGTTCGCCCGGATGATTGCGCTGGGAAGCGGCGGGCAGTTCGGGACGGCTCGAGAGTCCGCCTTGAAGATGCTGGAGATGACCGACGGGCGTGTATCCATGCAGGCGGAATCCTGGCTGGGTTTCCGGCACGGGCCGATGTGCGCTTTCCGCCATGACTGTCTTCTCTTGCTGTTCGTTTCCCAGGAACCAGCGAAGCGAGCATATCAACTCGACGTGCTGCGGGAAGTCCGGGACAAGGGCCTCGGCGGGACGGTGGTGGCCGTCGGGCGGCAGATTCCTCCCGAGCTGCTGTCAGACGGTGACTTGCTGGTGGATCCGCCGGGTTTGGCGGAACTGCCCGACGAGTGGGCAGCGATCGGGGGAACTGTAGTGGGGCAACTCTTGGGGTTCTTCCGGTGCCTGAAAGAGGGTCTTCAGCCCGACCAGCCCTCGGGTAGCGGTGCAATCAGCAGGGTCGTTCCCGAGTTTCAGCTCCATCAGGCCTGACGCATGAAGGTCTTGGTTGCGGGGGAGTTGAATCCCGATCTGGTCCTCGCTTCCCTGACTGCGGCGCCGGAGCCGGGTCGCGAGGTCGTAGCGCACGAATTCGCGTTGAGGCTGGGAAGCTCCTCGGCGATCTGCGCTTCTGGTTTGGCCAAGCTGGGCAACGATGTTGCATTCGTTTGCAAGGCGGGCGACGACGTGTTCGGAAGGTTTTGTGTGGAACAGCTGATTGACGCTGGCGTTAGGGTCAGCTTGGTCCGCACGGATCCGGCGTTGCAAACAGGCCTCACTGTCTCGATTAGCGACCGGGACCGTGCCCTCATCACCTACCCTGGCGCCATGGACTTGCTGCGCGCCAATGATGTCGCTGACAGCGTGCTAGCCGAATTCCGTCACCTTCACATTTCCGCCTATTTCCTGCAGCGAGGGCTGAGACCCGGACTGCCCGGCCTCTTCCGACGGGCCCGATCTCTCGGATTGACCACGTCGTTCGATCCCGGACACGATCCATACAACGAGTGGGGGGAAGAGATCCGTGAAGTCTTCCGCGAAACAAGCGTTCTGCTCCTGAACGAGGGAGAGTTGGAACGGATTACCGGTAGCGGGGACATCGAGCGAGCACTGGGCCAGGTCACAAGCGATTCCACGGTTGCGGTCGTCAAGCTGGGTGCCCGCGGATCCGCAGCACTCGGTGCGGGTGGTGCGATCTATCGGGTTCCGGCGATGGAGGTTGACGTTCTGGACACGACGGGGGCGGGAGACTCCTTCAACGCAGGCTTCTTGCACGCTTGGCTGCGCGGCTGGAGCCTCGCCACGGCCCTGCGTTGCGGAGTGGTGTGCGGAAGCCTATCGACACGTGGTCTGGGAGGGTGTGAAGCGCAGCCTGACGCCAGCGAACTGCGGGAACAAGTCATCCGGTTTCAGCCGGTGCCCCCATGAGCTCGCCGCACTGATCCTTACTGCGCTTGCCCGTCCGTTCCGGGATTCCCGCAGCTCCTTCGTGGCCAGGGTCCACCTCGGCGCTGGTCGGGGATAGAATGTAGCCGCTTTCGACGAGGAGACTTCAAAGGAGCTGCAACATGGCCGACCGCCTTTATCGACGTGACTTTCTTGAGCTATCGGGTACCGCCCTGGCGGCGTCGACTGCGGCTGCGCAATCGGCTTCGGCACAGCGGCTCACGCGGCCCGTGCGGCTCGGATTTGTAGGGGTCGGGGATCGCGGTTCGTATCACCTCGACATCGCTCTTGGGATGGACGGCGTTGAAATCCCGGCCGTATGCGACATCAACCCTGCCGTTTTGCACCGGGCCAAGACCTGGATCGAGGAGGCCGGAAAGCCCTCGCCGCGACTCTATGGCAACACCCGCACCGACTTCGAGCGCATGTGCGAGCAGGAGGACCTCGACTGCATCATCTGCTCGACGTCTTGGAAGTGGCACGCTCCAATCCTGCTGGCAGCAATGCGCAATGGAAAGAACGCAGTATCGGAAGTGCCCTTGATCCAGACCTTGGACGAGGCTTGGGAGATTGTCGAGACGTACGAAAAGACCGGTAAGTGGGCGACGCTTGGATTCAAGGGCGTGCATTCGACGCTTACGAACATGGTGCACCACGGCGTGCTGGGAGACATCATCCACGCCGAGAGCGGGTACGTGCACGATCTGCGACTGGTGAAGTTCGATCCCGAGCGCGAGCCGTGGCGGCTGCAGCACTCGGTGGACCGCAACGGCAACCTGTACCCCGACCACCCGACCTGCCGCTTGATGCCGGTGATGGACATCAACCACAGCGACCGCTTCGATTTCCTCGTCTCGATGAGCTCGAAGGCGGTGATGCTCAACCGCTACGCTGACTTGTTCTACGGCCCGGACCATCCCTACGCGACGAAGGAGATGAAGCAGGGAGACTACAACTGCACGCTGCTGCGGACCGTCGGGGGCAAGCTATACACGCTGAACTTCGACACGAACACCCCGCATCCGCGGGAATTCACGCGCATTCAAGGGACGAAGGGCGTGCTGTTCTACAGCCGCGGGATCGGTCAGTTCATATACGTGGACGGGGTGAGCCCTGACCACCAGTGGGAACCGTCGGAGAAATACATGGAGGAGTATCGGCACCCCGTAGAGAAGGCGTACACACCGCGCCCGCGGACGGAGATCCGTGGGCACGGCGGCGGGCAGAGGACGACGCCCTTGAGCTGGCATCGGCTGTTCGAGGCTCTGGTGGAGCAGCGGGTGACGGATTTCGACGTGTACGATTCGGTCACGTCGAGCGTAATCTCGCCGCTCAGCGAGATGTCGGTGGCCAACCGGAGTGAGCCCGTGGAGTTTCCGGACTTCACGAAAGGGAAGTGGAAGGAGCGGCTTCCGGTCGAAGAGACGTACGAACGCGCAACTGGGTAGTGGGAGGCAGTGGGCGAAGGGGGCTGCGCTGCGCCACTGCCGGCCTCCACGACGCCCCAGGCAGTGATCGGTTCAAACCGAAGCCGCCGGGCAGGGGATGGATTGGCGCGCCATTCTCCGCTACGGGCGGCTCAGGAGAGGATTTGATGAGCCTAGACAAGGATGGATTCGTCCGCCAAGATGCCCCCCGCTTCGCTGCTGCTATGAGCGCTGGCATCGCTTCGTCTGCTGCCGCGCACGCACAGGCCAGTGCCGCCACGCCCGTTCGGTTGGGCTTCGTAGGCATCGGAGGGCGAGGCTCCTACCACCTCGACGCCGCCTTGGGCATCGAGGGAGTCGAGGTTCCGGCCTTGTGCGAGATCCGGGCGGACCGCCTCGAGCGGGCCGCGGATTGGGTCGAACATTCCGGGCGGCCGGCACCGAGGCTTTACGGCCGCGACGAGCGGGATTTCGAACGGCTCTGCGCTGAGGAGGACCTCGATTGCGTGATCTGCTCGACATCTTGGCGCTGGCACGCCCAGGTTTGCCTCACCGCCAATCGTCACGGCAAGCACGCTGTCAGCGAAGTCCCGATCGTCCTGACGGTGGACGAGGCCTGGAGCTTGGTTGAAGCCTTCGAGAAGACCGGGAAGTGGTCGACACTGGCGCTGGAGCAGGTGCTCCTGGAAGTCAGCGACGGCATGTACCTGACGCTGCTCAACATGATCCGCCAAGGCGTGCTTGGGGACATCCTGCATGCCGAGAGTGGATATGTGCATGACTTGCGCCGGGTGAAATTCCCGGGTGGCAGCGAGCCTTGGCGATTGCAGCACGCCATCGATCGCAACGGCAACCTGTACCCTGACCACCCGATGAACCGGATCATGCCGGCAATGGACATTAACCGCGGGGACCGTTTCGCACAACTTGTCTCGGTCAGCTCCCGCGCCGTGACACTGAACGAGTACGCGGCGTCTCGATACGGCAGCGAACATCCGCTGGCCGCCCGCGAGATGGCGCAGGGCGACTACAACGCCACGCTGATCCGGACGGTGGACGGCAAGCTGGTGACGCTGAACTTCGATACCAACACGCCGCACCCACGGGAGTTCACTCGGATCCAGGGAACGGACGGCGTGTTCTTCGATGGCCGCGGCATGGGCGGGCCCAGAATCTATCTCGACGGAATCAGTCCCGAGAGCCACCAGTGGGAGGACGCTGCCCCCAAGATGGCGGAGTACCGTCACCCGCTGCTTGACAGTTATGACCCGCCGGAGCGGCCTGCGCTGCGTGGGCATGGAGGTCAAACCATGAAGACTCCGCTGACCTGGCATCTGCTGATCCAAGCGCTCCAATCCGGGACGGCTCCCTACTTTGACGTCTACGACTCGGTGACCTCGAGCGTGATCTCGCCGCTCAGCGAACAATCGGTCGCCAGCGGCAGCCGGCCCGTGGAGTTTCCGGACTTTACCCGCGGACAGTGGAAGACGCGCCCGCCGATCCAGTTCCCTAGACCAACGGCCGTCGCAGTTGGCTGAGGTGCAACGAGCCGACCTGCGGATCAAGACAGAAAGGAGAAGCAGCCATGGACGAGCACTTGGACCGACGGAGCTTTCTGGGAGCGGCCGCGGCCGGCATGGCTGTTAGTGCCGAAGCCGCTAGGGCGCAGACGATTACGCAGGGGTCGATCGACGGTCGCCCCATCCGCATCGGTTTCGTCGGGGTAGGAGATCGAGGCTCCTACCATCTCGACGCGGCCCTCGGAATCGATGGCGTCGAGATTCCCGCCCTCTGCGACATTGATGCCGCGTACTTGTACCGCGCGAAGCGCTGGGTGGAGGCGGCGGGCAAGCCATCGCCAAGGCTGTACGGCAACAGTAGGACCGATTTCGAGCGCCTGTGCGGGGAAGAAGAACTAGACTGCGTGATCTGCTCGACCTCTTGGCAGTGGCATGCTCCCGTCCTGCTCGCCGCCATGCGCAATGGCAAGCACGCGGTAAGCGAGGTGCCGATCGTCCTGACGCTCGATGAAGCTTGGGAAATCGTCGAGACTTGGGAGGCGACCGGCCGCTGGGGCACGCTTGGGCTAGAGGGGTTTCGCAGCCTTTCTGTGGCGAACATGGTCTGGGAAGGTCTGCTCGGCGATGTGATTCACGCGGAGGCGGGCTACGTGCACGACCTCCGGTTGGTGAAGTTCGATCCCGAGCGCGAGCCGTGGCGGCTTGCGCATTCGATGAGCAGGAACGGCAATCTGTACCCGGATCACCCGATGAGCGCGATCATGCCAGCGCTCGATATAAACCACGGCCACCGCTTCGAATCTCTGGTGTCGATGAGCTCGAAGGCAGTCTGCCTGAACCGATTCGCTGGCCACTACTACGGCGAGGAGCACCCGCTCTCGTCACTGGACATGAAGCAGGGGGACTTCAACGCGACGCTGATCCGCACGGCAGACGGCAAGTTGGTCACGCTGAACTTCGACACCAACACCCCGCACCCGAGGTCTTTCTATCGCCTGCAGGGCACGGAAGGAGTCTATTTTGGCGACCGCTACACACCCACGCGCAACGCACTGCTCTACCTCGACGGAGTCAGTCCGCAGGAGCACAGGTGGGAGCCGGCCGGGCCGTGGCTGGAAAAGTACCAGCACGCCATTGAGAGAGACTACAATCCTCCGCCACGGGACTCGGTTCGGGGACATGGCGGCAGACCAAGCCGGACGCCTCTGGAATGGCATCGTCTGGTGCTCGCCTTGAACGATGGTCGACTGCCGGACTGGGACGTGTATGATTCGGTCACTAGCAGTGCGATTTCGGCTCTCAGTGAGCAGTCCGTCGCAAGCGGTTCCCGACCCGTGCAGTTCCCGGATTTCACCCGCGGCAGATGGAAGCACCGGCCCCGCTTGGTATTGGCCTAGCTGCGCCAATGCAGCGGCGACGACTTGTCGTTGCCAAGACTCATCAACGAAGCGTCGGCGCCGGTGTCGCAAAGGGTCGCGGCCCGGAGATGCCTCCCGGAACTGCGGCGATCACCAAGAACAAGGGCAGGACGTCAAGAGTCCCGTGGAGAAACCGCTCGTCCAGGACTTGCCTGTGACGACGACCCGGGTGTGGCGATTCTTGGAGCGGCCGATCTTAAGGGTGCCACCGCTCTCCGGGCCCGATTATGGGTGAGCCGAGTGGGGCCTATACTCATTGTCGGCAGAGCGCCAGAATGCGGTCACGGATAGAACTCGATCGAAGGACCGGGAGCGGGTGTCCTGCTCGAATAAGGCACCGGTTGAATCGAATGAGGTGCGCATGAGACTGTCTGCCAAGGGGCCGTTCGCCCTCGCGTTGGTTGCGCAGTTCCTCGGCCTTGCCGCTGCCGCGGATCTGCCTTGGAGGATGCGCGAGGAGGATCGCGCGTACCATCGGCGGCTCGCACCCCGGATCCGGGCGGCGATGGCGCGGGGCCAGGCCCCACGGCCCCCGGACACGGCCACGATCGAAAGACTGCGCGCGAGAGCGGAGAAGCTGCGCTCCGATCTATCGGGCCTGCCGCCGGATCCCTACGGATTGCCGCCGCCGGATGTCGAGATCTGGGAACGCGCCGCCTCGCTGCCAATGGACAACGATGAGTGGTTGCTAGCGGAGATTGTTCCCCATATTGAACGCTGTCTCGACTGGGGGCAGGCGATTGCGCACGAATACGAGAAGGATCCTAGGCTCTTCACTAGACTTCGAGGATCGTTCGTGTTGGGATATCGGTCCCGTGTGGATCGGACCGCGCAGTTTTACGCGATTCAGTTGCCGCAAGATTTCGACCCGGTCCGACCCACGCCATACAGGCTCAATGTCTTCCTGCACGGAAGGAGCGGATGGAAGATCGAACCATATTGGCTCGTGGAAGCGATGGCGGGCTCGTACCTGGATGGTGAAGAAGCCTTCGCGGAATCCTCTGAGGGTTACACGCACGACGGCGAGGAAGCCATGATCGTCATTCGCCCATTCGCCAGGTTCAACGGCGGATACCGCGATGCGTCGGAGACGGAAGTTTGGGCAGCGATTCAGGATGTTTCCCGGCGCTATCGAATCGACACCGACCGAATCGTGCTGAGCGGATTCTCCATGGGTGGCGGCGGCACGATGCGAGTCGGGATGCGCAGCCCTGGTCGGTTTGCCGGCATCGCGCCTCTGGCGATGGCCATCTTCGCCTACGCCCGACCGCAAGAGAGTCTGGACTACCGGGCGCCCTTCGCTCCACTGGCTCCTGAGGAGGTCGGACGGTCGTTGCTGGCGATGCGCGACACCGGAGCCTTGGCCGCCAACGGGAAGGGATTGCCAATCCTTATGGGCGTGGGTACGAAGGATCGACTCTCCGTTCATCACAGGGCCTTCGAAACGTTGTTCGATGAGGCGAACGTGGGCTTCGAGTCCTACTACGTCGGTGGTGTGGGGCATCAAGGGGCAGCCGTGCAAACCGGCAGCTACCACCGCTTCATCCGCTCCGAACGGCGAGAGCCTGACCCGACGGAGGTGCATTTCACGACTCTCCACTTGGCTCACAGCGAACGTGCCTGGCTGCGAATCGAGGGCATGGAGCATCACTACAAGGCAGCCCGAGTCTCCGGTCTTGCGGATCCGGCGGCTGGTCTGATAAAGATCGAAACGCAAGGAGTGACGAGGCTGTCCATCGAACCGGCCGCTCGGCTGATCCCCGCAGCCGGGAAAACGACTGTCGTGCTGGATGGCGATTCTCTGGTGACGCCCTCATTGGCCTCGGGCCGAGCTACCTTTCAACTGGCTGACGGGGCATGGCGAAGATCGGGCGAAGATCGGGCCCTGAGGAAGCGGCCGGGCCTCACTGGCCCCCTCAGCGATGCGTTCACGAAACCATTCTTGTGCGTACGCTCCACGGGTACTCCATGGAATCCCGGCATAGATGCGTGGGCGGCAGCCCAGCTTAGGGCGCTGCAGGAACGCTGGGTGCGTAATGAGCGTGGGTTGCTGCCCGTAAAGGATGACCGCGACGTGACGGAACAGGACGTCCAAGACTACAGCCTCGTGCTCTTTGGCGACCCGGGCTCGAACCGGCTAATGGACAGGCTCCTGCCGAAGATCCAAGGGCTAGGCGTTCAATGGACGAGGGGCGCGATCAGAATTGGCTCCAAGACGTTCCCTGCGGCCAGTCATGTGCCAGTTCTCATTTGCCCCAATCCTGAATCGCCGGAGAACTATGTCGTCGTGAATGCAGTCCTACCCCAGCGAAGGATCCAAAGGAGCAGCGCTAAGACGCAGATCAGCTTCGAACCCCCGATTGGTGACTTCGCTGTCATGAAAGTAGCCGAGAGTGCCGAGGGCAGCACGGACCCGGTCTTGGGAGGCTTCTTCAATGAGTCCTGGCAATTAGAGATGAAGTAGGTGCCGATCTGTAACTCGCACGCCCCTAAGCGTGGTTCGAAAGTCTTCGCCGCGGAGGTGCACGACCTACAATTGGGCGGGCTGAGCCATGCTGCGGATCCTACACACGCGCAGGCAGATTCTCCAATCCGTCGGATGGGCGGGTTCCGCTTGCGTTCAGGGCTGTCAACAAGGCTCGCTCAGGTCGTTGGCCGACGTTGCGGCCCCGCCCGACCCCGTGCTGCATAGTGCAGGGACAATCACGGTGGACAAGCATCAGCCTTGCTCTGAGCCTCTTGCCGTCGAGGGGTCGCGGTTCGTTGCGGTGGACCGGAACGAAGCTAGACGTCCGATCGCAGGCGCCAATTCCACGATGATTGGCGCCGAACGGATGACCGTTACGCCCGGCCTCATCGATGCCCACTCGCGGCCTTCCGGGGCCGGCGGAGATGAGCTCTTGCTGGTAACCGTCGACCTGCGCAGCGTGAGGGCGATCCAACCGGCCCTGCAAGCGCGAGTGGAGGCCACGGCCCCTGGTGAATGGGCCATTGGCTTAAAGTACGACGACACAGAGCTTGACGAGGGGCGTCCGATCAACCGTCTTGACCTTGATGAGGTCGCCCCCGACCATCCGGTCGAGCTTTGCAAGCGCGGTGGGCATACGGCGGTCTACAACAGCAAGGCGTTCCAACTAGTTGGAATCACCGCACAGACTCCGGACCCGCGCGGGGGAAGCTTCTATCGCGAGTCCGGCGAGCTAACCGGGCTCGTCGCCGATCTAGGAGATCGAGGTTGTGCGAACGTTCCTGGGCGGAGAGCCGGTTCACTCCAAGATCTGAATCAAGGGAGGTAGAGATTATGTTCGGACAGAGTTCGGGATCCAGTCGGGCGGCCGTGATTGCGGTGCCTCTAATGCTTGGCGTGCTCGCCACCCAGGGATGCGAGTCGCCGCCAGCCTCGAGCGCGGTTGTGTTCGAGGGTGCGCGGCTGATCTCGGGCGACGGCGGCCCCCCCATCGAGAACGCTGCATTTGTCGTCGATGGCGGTCAGTTCGTCCAAATCGGCCCTTCAGGCGAGGTGGACGAGTGGGCCGGCGCGCCGCGCGTGGACCTGACCGGAATGACAGTCATGCCGGCCATCATCGATACGCATACTCACCTCAATCAGGAACGCGACGCGCTCATCGAAGATCTGCGGGCCAGGGCGCGATTCGGCGTGGGTGCCGCAATGAGCCTTGGACGAGATACGCGCGACCTGACAATCCGTGAGGAGGGGATTCCTGGCGCGGCCCGCTTTCGCTCCGCAGGCGTAGGGATTACCTCTCCCGAACCCGGACGTTCGGAAATCCCCTACTGGGTGGGCACTGAGGACGAAGCCCGTCAGGCTGTCCGGGATGAAGCAGCACGGAAGGTGGACATCATCAAGATCTGGGTCGATGATCGCGGCGGGCAGTACGAGAAGCTGTCACCGGAGTTATACGGCGCGATCATCGACGAGGCCCACA
>JAJDWM010000187.1 GCA_022825595.1 Bryobacterales bacterium
TGGTCTCCGGCCAAGTTCCGGTAAAGCACACCGCCGAGGGCTTCCCGAGTCTGGAAGGCTTCGGTAGCGGCGCTGTTCGTCAAGTACAGGTCCAGCCAACCGTCGCCGTCGAAGTCCAGCCAAGCGGCACCGCCGCCCATCGTCTCGATCAGATACTTCTCCGGCGAGGCAGCATTCTCGTGGACAAATCCGATGCCGGACTCTGCGGCAACCTCCTGGAAGGCTATCTGTCCAGTTGCCGGAGATACCGTCTGCCCCGCCGCCGGAACACGCCCTAGGGGTAAGGTCGCAATCCACCACGAGCCGAATGCGGCGACGGCCGCCAAAGATGCAGGAATGTAGCGCGCCATCGACCAGCGCTCACGGTGGAGCAACCGGGCCGGGCCAAGGCGGCCCGGCCCGGTCCTCCCTTAGAAGACTACCTTTATGCCGAACTGGATGCTCCTCGCGCTGAACGTGTTCGTGACGCGGCCGAAGTTGCCGCTCTGCAGCGATCCATTGACGGACCCGAGGTTCTCAACGTTGAAAACGTTAAAGAACTCGGCCCGGATGTCGATGCGGCCGGCCTCACCAAGCGCTCGAACAGGGATTTGCCGCAGAAGGTTGAGATCGGTGTTGTTGTATCCGGGATTGTCGAAGGCGTTGCGGCTCAACGTTCCGGGCCGCACGTTCTGCGGCTTCGGGAAGTCACTGGCCTTGAACAGCCCATCGAAGTAGGCGTCCTTGCTGACGTTTCCGAGGGACTCCCCGAACGACGGCGTGTCCGGACGGTCGTTGTTGAAGCCGTCAGCGTTGAAGTCGCAGCCATTGTTCCCGATCAGGTTCCCACCATCGTCGAAGACGGGCTGGAAGGGCAGGCCGCAGGAGATGTTAAACGGCGAGCCTGTCTGGAGAATGGTTGTGACGCCAAGCTGCCAGTTGCCGAAGATGGCCTTCACAAGCCCGGCCTGCCGGGGCGAGGGGACGTCGAAGATGAGGCTCATCGCATACTTCTGGCGCACGTCGAACCGTGATCGGCCGCGATTGAAGCGCATCTCGGTGACCTCCACAAGATGCTCCCCCGAGAAGCTGCTGCCGGTGTCCACGGCCTTGCCCAGTGTGTAGGCACCCTGGAACAGCAGGCCTTGCGAGAACCGCTTCCTGACGCTGGCGTTCATTCCCTGGTAGTACGACTTGCCGTTGTTCTGGCCGTAGATGATGTTTCCAAAGCTCGGATTGAGGCGATCGAGCGTGCCGTCCAGCAGGTCGCCCGCGAAGCGGTTTACCTCGTAGTTCTGGTACAGCTTCGTGCCCTGCGATCCGACATAGTTCATCTCCACTGCCCAGTCCCGCGCCAAGGAGTACTGAATCCCAGCGAACCAGTTCACCGCGTACTGGTTCTTCAGGTGGGGCTCCCAGATCTGGATTTCCGCTGGCACGCCGACCAAGCCTCCACGTTCGTCGAGGCCTACTTGGAGGTTTGGCGGGCGGGGGAACATCCACGGCGACTCCAGCGTGCTGCTTAGGCCGTAGACCGGCTTGGCGGGAGTCTGCTTGTTGACGCCTGCCACCGCGAAGATCGGCAGGCTCGTGCAGCAGTCCCGGTAGAACTGCCCTCCGGGCCTGTCGAAGAACACGCCGCTGCCAGCGCGGATCGACATCTTGCCAGCTCCCGTCGGATCCCAAGCAATGCCCATCCTTGGGGCAACATTGTTCATGTCCGTGGACAGCAGCGGCGGTCCCTGCCGCACTCCGACATCGGCGATCCGCTCGGTGAAGTTGCTCCCGCCTCGGAAGTTCGCTCCGACAAATATCCCGTCCAAGTCTGTCGGTATGGGGAACCCCTCCCAGCGCAACCCCCACGTGACGGTCAGGTTGGGGCGCACCTTCCAGTCGTCGTTGATGAAGAAGCCCCAATTCGTGAAGCGCGGCCGGAAGTCGAAGCCACGCGCATCGCCCGTCGCCGGATCGAAGCCGATGTTCCCGTGCGAGAACGGATCGTCCAGGGCGAAGTCCCAGAGGCTGTTGAAGCCGTAGTTGGGGCGCTCCCAAACGGCGGCGAACAGTGCGCCTGCACCCGGGCAGCCGCTGTCGCAGTTGAAGTTGCCGCCGAACTTGAACGAGTGCGAACCCTTGTTCCAGGTGGTCACGTTGCGCCACTGCTGGTTGTTCTGGATGAAGACAGCGTCGGAGAATCCTTGACCGTAGCCTTCGATGCCCGGAACGTTGATCCTTGGAATGTCCCCGCGACCGACTGGCGCGTCGCCCTCGGCATGCTGCCAAGACCATGAAGCTTCGTTGATGACGTTCGGTGAGACAATCCGCGTCCAGTTGATGTTGGCGAATGCCGTCCATTCGGTCTGCATCTGCGTGAATGCGGGATACACGGAAGGAGCCCCGAACAACACTTGGTTGGTCACGGTCCGCGCAACGCTACCGTAGATGCGATCCTTGCTCTGGTTGAAGTTGTGGTCGATGCGTGCCGTCCACTGGATTCCGTCGCGCGGCAGCGTCTGGGCAAACGATCCCCTGTCCGTGACGGGGAAATTGCACGGCAGCGCGCCGATCGGAGTGTCGATGGCAGTCGACCCGCTGCAGTCGGCCCCCATCAGGTCACCAGCCGTCTGATTCACCGACTTGGCCACCAAGATGTCCGGGAAGTCGGCCATTATCGTGCTGGACAGGTTGTTGGGATAGCGCTCCCTAACAGCGTTGGCGAACTCCCGGCTCACAACGGTCCGGCTGAAGCCCGCCCCGACGCCCGATCGCAGGATGTCCATCGACCCGAAGGCGAAGGTGCGGTTCCTCACGACGGGCCCGCCGAGGCTCCAGTTTGCCTCGTTGCGGCGGAAGACCGGCACTCCTGCGGCTTGGAATCGGTTTGGAGCCTGCAGCCTGTTGTTGGTGTGGTACCAGCCCAGAGTCCCGTGCACGTCATTAGTGCCGGACTTCGTGACAACGTTGACCAGAACGGAAGAATTCCGACCGTACTCGGCCGAGAAGTTGTTGACCGAGACGCGCAGCTCCTGCACCGAGTCCGCATTTGGGTTGAAGTTGACAACCCCTCCGCGGGGGCTGGCGTTCACGGATGCCCCGTCAACGTTGAAGCTGTTGGACTCGGCACGCTGGCCGTTGCCGCTGAGATTGACGCCGTACTCAGCCGAGAAGATGTCTCCCGTTGCCTGCGCATAGGCCTGGCCGCCGCCGGAGGGCAGGCCCACCACTCCAGGAGTCAGGACGACCAAGGTCATGAAGTTGCGGCCCACCAGCGGCAGATCTGCGACCTCCTTCTGCTGGATCTGGCCAGACACCTTAGCCTCCCCGGTCTCGATCAGGGGTGGTGCTGATGTGACGCTCACCGTCTCAGTCGTTGCGCCGAGTTCGAGTTCAATGTTGAGGGTGGTGGTTTGGTCCACCTCCAACGTGACGCTTTCCTGAACGTATGTCTGGAATCCTTCCGCCCGCACCGTCACCCTGTACGTGCTGGCGGCCAGAGCGGTGGCGCGGTAGCGACCAACGTTCGATGTCGAGACGTTGCGAACGGACGCCGTCGCGCTGTCCTCGATTTCGACCTCGACACCCGGGATCACCGCGGACGCCGGATCGGTGATCGTACCTTCCAGAATGCTGCTGAACTGTCCCGGCAGGCTGAGTGCCGCCAGCACCAGCAAGCCGCAGAGGCGGCTGATCAGACCGACCCCCCTCTGGCCTCGTGATCCACGCGGCCAATCAATCCAAGTACGCAATGGCATTGTCCCTCCCCTTCTTGAGACTGCGAGTTCAGCCGTGCGCGAATGTTCGCGCACGGTACTAATGTGATTGATCTTACGCCCACTTCCGGGCTCCTAGGGCGCTCTGGACGGCAACAATGGCAACTGTTGTGCGGATTCTCGCCGATTCCGGCAGGCAAATTCAATTCTCGCTGAGGCAGGTTAGCAACTGGGGCTGATTCGGTCTTTGGTGCCGTGTGGCTGCAGTTCTGTGGGGAGGATTGAGAGAGGTTTTCTCCCGTGCGGGGAGTTTCGGGCCTTTTTGCGGACG
>JAJDWM010000395.1 GCA_022825595.1 Bryobacterales bacterium
AAGTCTCGAACTGTGCGCATCGCCGTTGCCCTCCCTCGCTAGGCTATCAGTAGTTGAACAGGAACTCCGGCTTGTTCAGCAGGGCCCACTGCAAATTCTCTGTACCTTGGCTCAGATCGTCGCTCAGAGCACCGAGCGCCACGTCCATCTCGCTCGGGAGCGGCCTCCGCGACAGGGTGGATAGGTACAGCTTCTCCACGATTCCCCGCCGCACTGCGGCCTCCGTCTGGACTGCCGCAGGCTCGCTGCCCGTGGCCGCCTTCCAAGCCGCGGCCGCCACGATCCGGTCGCCCTCGACACCCTTCAGCAGGGTCCCCACCCGGCCGGCCCCGTCTGACTGGACGCGGTCGAGGACCGTCCGCGAGTTCATCATCAGCATCGCCTGCAGCGAGGAGCCCGGTGCCCGCTCGGGGAACTGGTCCCGGCTCTGCTGTCCGAACGCCCGGAGGAATTCGCTCACCTCCCCGCTGACGTAAGCGGGATCCAGCAGCTGCCGCACCATTCCGACCGGCTCTTCGCTCTTGTTGGAGTAGCTGCCCGGCACGGCCGTCGCCGTGACCATCGCGTCGTGCAGTTGCACGGAGCTGAGCATCTTGACGTTGCGCCGCGCGAAGTAACGCGAATACTCGGGCTTCCATTCGCCGGGGAACTGCGAGGACAGCTGGTAGGCGCTGGAGCTCACGATCGTGCGCACCAAGTGCTTGAAGCTGAAGTTGCTGCTCCGGAAATCCCGCGCCAGCTCGTCAAGGAGGTGCGGATGTGAGGGCTGCACTGCCCATCCGTCAGCCATGTCGTCCCGGGGGTAGTAGCGTGCCAGGTCGAATCCGTCCACGGGCTCCACGATGCCCACGCCCATGAGCTCGGCCCAGATGCGGTTGGCAGTCGCTCGCGCGAATTGGAGATGCCCGGTCAGGAGTCTCGCCAGAGCGTCGCGCGGCATTTCGCCGGGCTCCGGGGCCCTGTCGTTCAGGATGAACTTGGGCGCATTGGACCCTCCTGTGCGCGGTACGCGCACTATGCTCTCGCTGAGGGTCGGGTAGCCCGGCTCCACGTCATCCACCGTGTACTCGGTGTTGGCCTGAAAGCCGTTCTCCCAATTCATGATCATGCGCGTGCGGCCGAAGAAAGCCGCCTGGCGGAAGAAGTCCTCGCGCGTCTTGCCTGTCAGGTACAGGTTGACCTGCTCAAGGTGGTTCTGGCCGTCGTGGCAGGAGATGCAGGCTAGGTTCAGGCCCAGCAACACCTTCCCGTAGGTGATCGTGAACTCGTCGATCGAGTCTGCTCGGTTGACCAGATCGTGGGCGTCGGCCTCGTCCGGGTCGTCCTTCGCCTTCACAAAGTCGCGGGCGAAGTAGAGCGCACCCGGCGCGGAGTGGCTGCTCTTGGCGCCTTGCGTGAGCAAGTCCGCCACCACTTCGGCGTAGGACCGGTCCAGTGTCAGCCACTCGCGCGTCCAGTATCGGAACAGGTTCTTGCCGTGCCCCATGCGGTTGCCGGCCCGGAACAGGTCCTCGAAGTAGTAGGACCAGCGCTCAACGAACTCCTCGCTGCCGATCAGGCGGTCGATGAGCGACTGGCGCTTGTCGGGCCGCGCGTCCCTCTCGAACTCGAGGACCTCTTCCAGCGTCGGGATGCGGCCGATCAGGTCCAGGCTGGCCCGGCGAAGGAATTCGCCGTCACCTGCGAGCCCGGCGTGCGGCACGCCGTCGGCCTCCATCTTGGAGAACAGTGCCTCGTCGATGAAGTTGCGGCGCTGCACCGGCCCTGCGGCTGGTTCGGAGGGACGCAGGCCAGACACCTGCACGGTGACCTGCTCCGCCACGGATGACGCCGACGGTCCGGCATCCTCCATGGAGCGATGCGCGCGCTCCGCACGGGCAACCGCCTCTGGGGTCAGCGATGGGGTGTCGCTCGGTGCGGCCTCGGCTGCCAGCGAGAAGGCAAGACCGGCCGCCGCAGCCCAAGCCGCGGCCGTGGCCCAATCACTTTCCCTGCCGATGCCGATCAACATTGCCACTGCCCTCGCTGTCATTACCGTGTTCAGTATCGCCTAACGGCTCCTAGAAGATAACCTTCAACGCGAGTTGGAGGACGCGCGCGTCTCTCGCGTTCACGATTGTGCCGAAGGTTGCGGACCGGTTCATTCCGTCGGCTCCAGCCACGAACCGGGTGTTCACGCCGTTGCGGGCGCCGAGGTTCACTTTGTTCATAAAGTTGAACGCCTCGGCTCGGAACTGAACGTTCACCCGCTCGCCGATGTAGGTGTCCTTGATCAGCGACAGGTCGAAGTTCAAGATCCCTGGGGCTCGCACGTCCGGGAGGACGCGGCCCACGTTGCCGAAGGTGAAGTCAGGCGGATTGACGAACGCCGACGTGTCGAACCAGCGCTCGGCAGTGGGGTTGTCCAGCTTGGCGCTCTGGCCCGTAGAGTTGGGACGGTTCGCTTGGTTGTTGGCGGCCCCGCGGATGATCAGCGGGAGGCCGTCCTGCATCGTGCCGATCGAGTTGATCTGCCAACCTCCTATGAGTTTGTTGAGTGCACCGCTGCCGCCCCTGCCGAACGGGAGCTGGTAGAGCAGGCTGACCACGGCTCGCTTGGCCACGTCCGTCGGGTCGGTGGAGCGCTCGGCCTGACGGTTGTAGAGCCCGTTCTGGAATCCGTTCTCATTGGTCTGCTCCACCAGCCCGAAATCAACCGGCACTTGGGTGGAGTCGCTGATCTTCTTGCCTCCGGTGAAGGCGAAGTGCAGCATCAGGCCATCCGAGAGCGGCCGCTTGACGTTGATCTGCAGCTGGTGCGACATGTAGTTGCCCAAGCGGGGATTCAGTACGGATACCGATGTGAAGTGCGGAAACGCCCTCAAGGACTGCTCATAGGTGATCCTTGCCCCTCCAAGACCACCTGGAACTAGGCCCCGATTGGGATTCGGAACGCGGTCGAAGAGACTCTGCCCAAGCTGCGCACGCACCTCCGGAGCCAGCTGGTTGAGGTTGTAGCCGTTTGCCGAGAAGTGGCTTCCCTTGTTGCCC
>JAJDWM010000700.1 GCA_022825595.1 Bryobacterales bacterium
GTCTCCCATCCGTGCATCGGTTCGCCGCTCCATTCCTGTTGGCTTTCGCCAACAGACTGGCCCGACGTACTCGTCCTCGCAATCTTCAATGTGGGACATTTTCGATTGACACAAATGGGACTTTTACAGTTGTCCGCTACAGGTCGAACAGCGACGCAGAAACGGGCTTGGCGTACGTCACGCATACATCATACGCATTTGGCGGCTTTCCTCGTCTGAGTTTCCGAGTAGTCCCGGAATTTGACAACGGAGAGCTCCACTTCGTGGCCGAGTTCGATCAGTTCGACGCGCAAGGCAACCGCGAGAACTCCTACGATTACACAACAGACGAGGCAAGCAGGACGGAGAGTCTGGCCGATATACCAGCGACGGGGTGGCGAGGCACGGAGCATTCTTTCAGCAACGATTCTGCGATCTGGGCATGGAATACGTACTCCGACATCGAGAATGAGGACGACTCGAACTGGTTGGCCCTCGGTTCCTGGCTGTCTTTTCGCAAGACCGATACGGGAGAGATTTCGGGACGGCTTGGCTTTTCTGCGACCGGGAACGACCCCGTTCCGGGTGACGGCGTCAACATCCTGACGGGCGAGGCTACCTACGAAGGGCCGGCTCTCGGGATCTACATGCGAAAGGCCGATGCCGAAACGACTCCATCCTACCAGCACTTCAACGCTACGGCGAACCTTACGACTGATTTCGGCGATGCGACGGCCGGAGGACAAATCTCGGGAACCATTTCCGGAGGAGAAACGGAGGGGGGTCAAAGTGTGCCGGATCTCACCCTTGAATCTGCCGATATACTGCAGGCACGCGCAGGCACTTGGCTAGGAGGCGCTATGACCGGTCAGACCACCGGCAACGGTTTCTCCGGGCAATGGGGCGCGAAACTCTTTGGCAACGGCGATGCCCAACCAGCTTCGGTTGCGGGGACGTTCGGTGCGAAGAGTGAAGACAACCTTCAGGCCGTGTTGGGTGCCTTTGCGGCGTACAAAAACAAGGAGGGACTGCAATGAGACGAATCCTTTTGGCATTGGGTACGCTGCTGGTCATGACGGGCAGTGCTTACGGGTTCGACTTGGACAAGGAGTGCGGAGACTTCGCGTTATTGCGGACTCCTGACAGCAAGGTCTACCGCGGCACGTACGAAGGGACATACCCGGAACCCCACGCTCCCCGTGAAGCGGTGCTCGTTGTGATTGAAACCACGGCAACGAACAGAGTTCTGCTTATATATGCGGGACGTGGTAGACGTAACTTGTTTTGCCAACCCTTGATCGGCACCATCGAAGGCCAGACGTTGACTGCCCGAACCCCTTGGCGAGGAACTACCCTCACCTACACGTTTGATGGCAAAGGTGGCGTTACCAAGAGTTTTCGAAGGACGCGCAAGGGCAGCGTTGCGTATGAAGCTGAAGGGAAGCTACGGCTTGCAAAGTAGCACGCGAAGTCTGCCTACATGATTTCAACACTTCGTTGATTGAGACACGTAGGCTGATGCGGCGAGACTCGCCGCACTGGCAGCAGCTCGATTACGACAACTGACGCCGAACCGTAGCAGGTCTTCCGCACCGTGCGGCGCACGACTGCACACACAGTCCGGAGCGGTAGCGAAGACGAAGGCCTCGTCCGCCCCGAGATCGGTGCGCGGCAACGCTTCCTTTTCCCACGCCTTCCCTTGGCACCTGCTCGCGGGCCAACGTCCCAAGTACGGCCCGTTTCTCGAGGTACCGCGCATAGACCCCTCAAGGGACAAGTGATGGCGAAAGCCCCCGATATGTGGGATACTGCGTCTACGTTGAGGACAAACGCAAGTTCCGGTGAATCCAACGTTTCTCCGTCAACAACGTAAGACGGGACCCATGAAGCTGTACGTGCAAACCTGGGGCTGCCAGATGAACCAGCTCGACTCGGCGAGGATCGTCCAGCTCATGAAGTCCGCGGACTATGAGCCCACGGATTGCGTCGAGGAGGCCGACCTCATCATCCTGAACACCTGCAGCGTGCGCGACAAGGCGGAGCAGAAGGTGTACAGCGCGCTGGGGCGGTGGCGGAAGCTCAAGGAAGAGAAGGGTACCGTGCTGGGCGTGGGCGGGTGCGTCGCGCAGCAAGAAGGAGAGGCGTTGCTGCGCAGGGCTCCGCACCTGGATCTGGTCTTCGGCACCCACAACATGCACAAGCTGCCGCGGATGGTGGAGGAAGCCCGCGAGGCGGCCCGGCGCTCCGTGGAGACGGCCTTCTACCGGGATCCGTTCTATCTGGAGGATCCTTCGGGGCCGCCGGAGGTCGACGGCGCCAAGGCCTACCTCACCATCATGCAAGGGTGCAACAAGGTGTGCAGCTTCTGCATCGTTCCGCGCACGCGCGGACGCGAGGTGAGCCGGGCCAGCGAGAACATTGTCCGGGACGTGGAGGAGTTGGTGCGCCGCGGCGTGAAGGAAGTGATGTTGCTGGGGCAGAACGTCAACTCCTATGGTCGCACGGGGGAAGGGGAGAGGTCGTTCCCGGAGTTGTTGGAGCGGATTAACGAGGTGCCCGGAATCCGGCGCATCCGCTTTACGACGTCGCATCCGCAGGATCTTTCTCCGGAGCTCGTGGACGCCTTCGTCCGGCTCGAGAACCTCTGCGAACACCTCCATCTTCCGCTCCAGTCGGGCTCCGATGCCGTGCTCTCGCGCATGCGCCGGGGTTACCGCTTCGGGGAGTACATAGAGCGGATCAAGGAGTTGCGCCGGCGCCGTCCTGAGGTCGCCATCACGACGGACATGATCGTCGGCTTTCCAGGCGAGACGGAAGAGGAGTTCGAGGAGACCCTGTCCGCCGTCCGCGAGATCGGGTACGACGACATGTTCACGTTCACGTATTCGCCACGGCCGCACACGGTATCGGCCAAGGTCTATCGCGATGATGTTCCCGAGGAGGTCAAGGCGGATCGGTACCGGCGGCTGCAGGAGTTGCAGAAGGGCATTTCCCTCGGAAAGAACCGGAACCTGATCGGCGCGGAAGAGGAAATCCTGGTGGAAGGGCCTTCGCGGCTGGGGCGCGACCAGCTCATGGGGCGTACCCGAACCAACCGGATCGTGAACTTCGCACCCAACGACGCCACGGTGCCCGCGGAGATGGCGCGCGTACGCGTGGTGGACGCCACGCCGAACTCCCTGGTCGGCGAGGCCATCGAAGCGAGTGTCCTGTGACCGGACGGGACATTTGGGAGGACATGTGATGAAGAGTCCGGAATCCATAGAAATGACGGTCGCGGGACTGACACTCGATCAGGTGACCCGGACCCCCATCGTCGTGTTGAAAGACTCGGAGAACAAGTTGCAGCTACCGATCTGGATCGGGTTGCTGGAAGCCACGGCCATGGCCACCGAACTGGAAGGCATCAAGATGGCTCGCCCCATGACCCACGACCTCTTGAAAAACCTGCTGGGGGAGTGGGGTGGAACGGTGAAGCGTGTCGCC
>JAJDWM010000124.1 GCA_022825595.1 Bryobacterales bacterium
TGGTCTCAGATCCTAAGATCGTATCAGGGATTGATCCGATAGGCTATCGTTACTGTGAACAACTGGGCTAGGGATATAATCCGGGTTCCTATATCTAGTTGTGCACCTCGCTCTAGTTTGATGGAGCCAGCCGTTCTGTGAATCCTTTCACGTTGTGCCATGCCCGCTGTTCTTTGTAGCGGTGAGAAACGCATGGATCATGCCAACACACCGCAGGATCAAGCGATGTGAGTTTGGTGAGTCCCAGCACTATAGTCCTCCAAACACGGCGAAGTGGTAGACCGTAGAGGGGAATCCAGTCTTCAATAAAGAGGAATGTTCACCACTGGATCTCACACAGGGGGACGAAGGAGATATCCTCTTCATGTGTCAGCTAATTCGAACGCCGCGATTACTGCGTCCGCACGAATGGACGCAGCGGTGCGATCCGTTGGAGAACACATCAGCTTGAACCCCGGCAGACGGTCTTCAAAATCACCCTTAGGCCGCATCGTGACGTCCAGCCATACAATCCCACCATGTTCCCGAATGTGGTCGATTCTCTCGATGACAATTACCACGTCACCCGCGACTAACAGACCAAAGGTCCAATTGTCCATCATCATGCGGAATACAAACCAAGGGAACTGCTTTGCAATTTCTTCATGCTCTTCGGCAGAAGGAATCTCTTCATAAATAAGCGGTGGTTCAAGCATTTCAGTTCTTCTCCCCTCCCGAGTCTATTCTATCGCGTCATGATTTGGCTGGGAGCGGCGACTGCAGGTGGGTTCAGCGAGGTGAGCTGGAGGTAGGCTGCGAGGGTGCTGTGCAGTTGCCGGACTCCTTTGACCACTGGCTGACGCGGCGGCGCAGAGCGGAGTTCCGGGCGTAGCGGTCGATAGCGGGACGGGCTGTGGCCTGTCCGGATCGAACCAGCTCGGCAAACGCTCGGGGCAGTCCGTCCAGAGTGACGCACACGATGAACGTTGGTCTGCGCCATTACACTCGACCTCGGAGGGCCATTGCCGGGCACAGGTTTCCGAGACACGGGTGCGGCCTGTTCGTCCATCGATTGGGCGTGGCAGACGAATTCGAACTCTGTTTTCGACCTCTCAGCCCCACAGTTCCAATCATGGGTGGATTCTAGCACGACGGATTGCGTCGTCACTATTGTTCGTTGGATGGCAGAGTTCACTCATGAGGGGTACGTCCAAACGCGCGAATCGGCCAATCGGGACCCGATAGTACGGGGTACGTAGCGACATCAGTGTCATTGATAGCGCCCTGCCGTAACCGTTCGAGAGAGCTGTGGAGATTAGGGCAGCGGTCTTAGTTCAACCTCGAAGGCTTGGCTAGGTAGAGCCGATCCCAGCTGAGTCGTTCCGAGTGCGGGCTGACAGCGCACCGCGTGCCAAGGGTGGTCAAGGCGTTTGCGGGTCGCGTTGGCCGAAACCTGACCGAGGTGGCGGATGCCTGCTGGAGCCAGCGTGGTCCTCCGCGGGAGTCGGGCGTATCGATTCGGGCCTCGCAGATCGCGGTCTGCGGGCTCTCGCTGCGCTGCCCGCGCCAGCGGCCCGCAGGACGCGCCGCAGCGGCTGGAAGCTGTCGCGGGAAGTTCCCGAAAAAAGTCCTCCAAAACGCTGGACACAAGATATGTCTTTGTGGGAGGCTCAAATGGATGCAGGTCTTGCCGGCAAGCCAGGACCAGCTGGCGGCGCCCGTGTGGAACACGGCCGCGGACTGCCCGCAGTGCTTGCAATGGCGCCATTGGGGCTGGCAACAGCGGCTCGCATCCCAGCTGGCTCTCGAGCATGCCCGCAACTGCCAGAGGGCGCAGGCGGAGGCCGAGGGGCGCTTGCGCGAGGAGCGTGACAAGCGCCGGGCACTCGAGCGGCAGGTGGCCGGGCTGCAGCGGGAAAAGGACGACCTGCAGCGCAACAACGCAGCCCTGCTGAAGAAGCCGTTCGGGTTCAGCAGCGAGAAGCGCCCGCCTGACAAGGATGCGCCCCCTTCCCCGGGCGGAAGCCCGTCGGCGGACAGCGGCGGGGAAGCCGGGAGCCCGCGGAAGAAGCGCAAGCGTGGCGGGCAGCCGGGGGCACTCTCCCACAAGCGCGTGCAGCGGGAGGGCCTGCCGGTCAGGAAGGAAGTCCTGCAGCCGTCCCCGGCCGCCTGCGTGTGCGCGCAGTGCGGCAAGGCCTTCCGGCGCAACGGGGAGACCGTCAGCAAGCGGGTCGAGATCCGCGTCAGGGCGCACATCCGGCACATCCGGCGCCCGCGCTACCGGGCATCCTGCCGGTGTGCGCAACAGCGGGGGCTGGCAGTGCCCGAAGCGCAGGCGGAACTGGAGCCGACGCTGTTCCGGGGGTCGAACTACGGTCGCAGCGTGTACGTGGAGTTCCTGCTGGCGGTGTACTGGCACCGGCATCCGGCGCGGGCCTTCGAGCGCGAGTGGCTGGATCACGGGGTGCAGCTTCCGGCGAGCACGCTGCTGGGCCGGATCGCGGACTACCTGCGCTGGTTCGCGCCGCTGGAGAAGGCCATTGCGGTGCACCAGCAGCGGGAAGGGCTGGCGCACGGGGACGAGACGACCTGGCCGGTGCACGTGCGGGCCGAAGAGGGGCACAAGGCGCGCTGCTGGCTGTGGGTGTGCGTGACCCCGGATGCGGTGCGCATGATCGTCGACCCGACGCGCAGCACGCAGGCGGCCGAGCGGATCTTCGGAGGGCTGGGCAGGCACGCCACGATCGTGCTGGTCTGTGATCGGTACTGCGTGTACAAGCGTCTCGCGAGCGCGCATGAGGGGTGCTTCGTGGTCGCCTATTGTTGGGCATATGTTGCGTAGAATGTTATGTTGCCGACCGCCCGGATCTCCCCGTGGATGCGGCGCAGGCCGCCCAATTCCCGCAACATAAGTTTTTGGCCTGCTCTCGTGTAATGTGGTTCCGGCTCCCCAGGGATCCGCCCGGACCATGTTCTCGAAGCTCTTCACCTCCCCTCGCACGATTGCCCGCTATCGGGACGGACCTCTGGCCGACGAGCGGACTCGCTTTCTCGCCGAGTGTGCGTCGGCGGGCTTCCAGACCTGCTCATTGCGTAAGATTGCGACCCACCAGCTGCGGCTGGTGGGCTTGCTGGGACTGCGGATGCGCGAACCGGTGAGCATGCTTCAGATCGAGGCTGCGGCGGACGAATGGTCCCGTTCCGGCGGCCACCATCGGACTCGGCCGGCGACAACGCAGGCACGAGCACGATTTGTCGGCCATGCCGTGCGCTGGCTGCGCTTCGCCGGCTTGCTGGAGGAATCCGAGCCTGCGGGACATGCCCACACTGCGGAGGCGGCGGCCTTTGCGGAATGGATGCGCGAGGAGCGCGGCTGGTCTGCCGAACACATCTGCGCATGTTCTGGAACAGTCGATCGCTTCTTCCGGTCGCTGGACGGGCAAGGGGTCCCGCTGCGGTCCGTCACGATCTGCCACGTCGACCAGGAAATAGCGCGCTGTCAGGCGCGCGGCTGCAATCGGGTCACCGTGCGGGACTATGCCGAGCGGCTGCGCGTGTTCTTCCGGTTCGCGGAGGAACGCGGCTGGTGCACGGCGGGCCTGGCCGACGGGATCCTGCCGACCCGCTCGCATCCCGGCGAAACCATCCCTAAGGGACTGCAGCAAGACGAAGTTGTGCGCCTGCTGGCAACCACGGAAGGAGACCGCCCGGCTGACATTCGCGACCGGGCCGTGCTGCTGCTGCTGATCACCTACGGCCTGCGCGCCGGCGAGGTCAGCGGGCTCGAGCTCGACAATCTGGACTGGGTGCAGGAAACGCTGCGCGTGCGCTGCCCCAAGCCGGGCCGCACGCACCTGTACCCGCTCTCCCGCAGGGTGGGCCAGGCGATCGTGCGCTATCTGCGCGAGGTCCGTCCGCCCCGGCCGGAGCGGGCACTGTTCCTGACGATGTGCGCACCCTTGCGGCGCATGAGCGGGCGCGCGGTCAGTCACGTCGTAGGCAGCCGCCTCACGCGCATCGGCGTTGCCGGCAAGCGCATGGGCGCACATTCGCTGCGTCATGCCACCGCCCAGCGGCTCCTCGACCGCGGACTCTCGATGAAGCAGGTCGGGGACTACCTGGGGCATCGCAGCGTGGAGTCCACCTCGGCCTACGCCAAGGTGCAGCTGAGCGCTCTTCGGGAGGTGGCCGCGATCGACCTAGAGGGACTGGCGTGATCCTGAGCCAAGCGATTGCAGAATATGTCGCCTGGCGGCAGTCTCATGGCGCGCGTTTTGTGACCAGTGCCCATCTCTTGCAGCAGTTCTGCAAGAGCCTCCCGGAGGCAACGCCCTGCGACACGGTCACCCAGAGCGATGCACTTCGGTTCCTGCGAGGCGACGGTCGGCTGACCCGGACGCGCAAGAACCGCTACGGTGCTCTGGCCGGCTTCTACCGGTACGCGATCAGCCGGGGTCATGCGACCCGCTCGCCCCTGCCGCCAGCGGCGTCCGAGCCGAAGCCTCCGCCATCGGTGCCCCCGTACGTCTATTCACGGCGGGAACTGCAGCGGTTGTTCGCTGCCGTCGATCAATGTTTTCGCAGTGCCGTCCGTCTGGATGGGGACACTTTCAGGGTTCTGCTGCTGCTCCTGTACGGAGCCGGCCTCCGCCGCGGCGAGGCGCTGCGCCTCGCCATGAGGGATGTGGACCCTGCCGAAGCGCTGCTCGTCGTGCGCGACGCGAAGTTCTTCAAGAGCCGCCTGGTTCCGATCGCGCCGCAACTCGCCGCAGCCTTGGAGCGCTATGCCCGGCAGCGATCCGAACGTCCGCTGCCCAAGGGAAACGATTCGACGTTCCTCGCGAACCGCGACGGATCGCCCGTGAACCCGAGAACGGCCGCAAACGCGTTTTCCCGCTTGCTCGCGGCGGCGGGGATTTGTCGCCGCGGCGACGGAACGTGCGCTCCATGCCTGCACTCGCTGCGCCACGCCGCGGCCGTCCACAGGGTGACCGCTTGGTACCGTGAGGGTGCCGATGTCCAGCGTCTGCTGCCGGCCCTGTCGACGTGGCTGGGGCATGCTTCCCTGGAGGGCACCCAGGTCTACCTTTCGATGACGCCGGAGTTGCTCCAGGAGGCCTCGGCCCGTTTCGACCGCTACGTGAACGGAGAAGGCGGTGAGTGAGTCCAGCACGCTTGGCAGCTGGCTGCGACGCTACCTGACCGAGCACATTGTCAGCGAGCGCAACCTCGCCCGCAACACCCAAAGGAGCTACCGTGACTGCTTCGTCCTGCTGGTCGCCTTCCTCTCCGCCAAGGTCGGCCGGCAGGCGGACCGCCTGCACGTCGACGATCTCACGGCAGCGCGCGTGCTGGAGTTCCTGACGCACCTCGAGCAGGAGCGCGGCTGTTCGGTGCAGACGCGCAACCAGCGCCTGAACGCCATCCGCGCCTTCGCGCGATTCGTCGGCAGCCGCGACCCGGCCCGTCTGGAATGGTGTGGGCAGATCCGCGCGATCGCCACGAAGCGGGCCCGGCCAGAGCCGATCTCATGGTTGACGAAGCAGGAGATGGAAGCCCTGCTCGCGGTTCCGCAGGCAGGCACGGCGCGAGGCCTGGTCGAGCGCGGCGTGCTGTTGTTCCTGTGCAACACGGGAGCGCGTGTTTCGGAGGCTACCGGGCTGCATGTCGGTGACTTGGCCATGGGGGTTGACGGCAGGCACGCGCTTGCCACGCTGCACGGCAAGGGTGGCAAGATCCGCCAAGTGCCGCTTTGGCCGCGAACCGCCGAAGCGCTGGCCCGGCTCGTAGAGGGGCGCGAGCCCGGCGATGCGGTCTTCCTGAGCCGCCACAGGAGGCCCTACACACGCTTCGGGGTATACCGGCTGGTTGAGCGCTGCGCGGCCCGGGTACCGTCCTTGGCACAGCGCAAGATCACGCCGCACGTGCTGCGGCACACCACTGCCTGCCAGCTTGTTCAGGCGGGGATCGACCTCAACACCATCCGTGCCTGGCTCGGGCATGTGAGCCTCGACACCACCAACGTCTACGCGGAGATCGATCTCGAGACGAAGGCCAGAGCGATGGAGCTGTGCGAGGAGGGAGAGCCGGGGCCCGGCGAGCCCTGGAAACAAGACAAGGGGCTCATTGCGTTTCTGAACGCGCTCTGAGCCCAAAAACTTATGTTGCGGGAATTGGGCGGCCTGCGCCGCATCCACGGGGAGATCCGGGCGGTCGGCAACATAACATTCTACGCAACATATGCCCAAATATGTGGCGCGCCACATATCTGGGCCCACGTGCGGCGCGACTACCTGAGCCTGGGGAAGAAGCGGTCGCAGTTCCGGGAGTGGGCCGACGACGTGGTGGAGCGCATCGGGCAGCTGTACCGCATCAACAGGTCGCGGCTGGCGCTGTGGGATCCCCAGCGCCCCCTGGCGGAGCAGGGGGCGGACTTCCAAGCGCAGCAGGAGCGGCTGCAGACGGCGCTGGCAGGGCTGTTCGAGCATGCGGAGAAGGAGCGCGAACGGCTGACGCCGAAGGGGCAGAGCGAGACAGCGCGCTGGCTGACGCCGCCGGACCCGAGGCTGAAGCCGCTGCGGTCGCTGCTGGGGCACCGCGAGGGCCTGGAGGTGTTCCTGCAGCGCCCGCAAGTCCCTCTGGACAACAATACTGCCGAGAGAGCCTTGCGCCGGCCAGTGGTGGGGCGCAAGCTGTCCTACGGCTCGCACAGCCAGGCGGGCGCGAACCTGCAGGCGATGCTGCTGTCGGTGTTCGGCACGCTGGCGATGGGGGGCATCGACCTGAAAGGCTGGCTGGATCGGTTCTTGGCCCGCTGCGCACAGCTCGACCGCGACGAGGCGCCGGACCCGGCCGGCTGGCTGCCTTGGGACATGCCGCCCGAACGTCGCGAGGCCCTGCAGGCCGGGCCGGCGCGCGAGCCGGGGCCCGCTCCATGAGCCGCAGCCAGCGGTATTGCGGCCGCGAGTTCTCAGGCCCGGAACTGGACCTCATTCGAGCGCTGATCGAGCAGCGCCAGCCGCGGCTGACCCGCACGGCGCTCTCCCGGGCGGTCTGCGAGCGCCTCGGCTGGCGCAAGCCCGACGGTGGCCTCAAGGACATGAGCGCGCGTGTCGCGCTGCTGCGCATGCAGCGCGATGGCCTCCTGAAACTGCCGCCGCCAACGCGGCCAGGCCCCAGCAGGCTGCCGGTGAAGGCTACGGCGGCCAGCGATCCGCCCTTGCCGGGGCTGCAGCCGGCCAGCCTGGCGCAGGCCCGGCCGCTGCGCCTGACGGTCCTGCGTCCGAGCGATCCGCGCAGCCGCCTGTGGAACGAGCATGTGCAGCGCTACCACTATCTCGGCCACAGTCCCCTCCCGGGTGCCCAGCTGCGCTACTTCGTGCACTCCGCCGATGGCTGCCTGCTGGCTCTGCTGGGCTTCGGCGCGGCGGCTTGGAAGACAGCCCCGCGGGACCGCTTCGTCGGCTGGTCCCCGGCCGTCAGGGAGCGCAACCTGCCGAGGGTCGTGAACCATGCCCGCTTCCTGATACTTCCCTGGGGCCGGCTGAAGAACTTGGCCTCGCACATGCTGGCCTGCGTCGAGCGCCAGCTGGCCGAGGATTGGCAACAGCGCTATCGAATCCGGCCTGTGCTGTTGGAGACCTTCTGCGAGAAGCCGCGCTTTGCGGGCACTTGCTACCGCGCGGCCAACTGGATCCACGTGGGCCAAACCCAAGGTCGAGGCAAGCTCGACACCCATCACGAGTACGCCAAGCCGCTGAAGAACATCTTCGTGAAACCGCTCTGCGGCGACTGGCAGACGATCCTCAACCGCTGATCTGGAATCCCGCTGCACGCCCCCCTCGAACGGTTACGCCCTGCCGTCATGTCCTCCGCTGGATCGACGGCCTGTGGGCTAGGTCTCGGCCAGCCGCTGCCGACTAATCGGGCGTGTCACAGGCGCTTGCCTCCGAGCCGCGATTCCACGGTCCAGCGAAATCGACTCCGCGCCACCATGATGGTCGGCTGGGGTTAGCCGATACTATGGTGCGCTCACTTGCCGAT
>JAJDWM010000767.1 GCA_022825595.1 Bryobacterales bacterium
GACGTGTCGCGGCTGTTCGAACAGGCTGGTCGCGCCACGAATCTCGCGTTTGGCGGTGAGTTCCGGAGGGATGGCTACGGAATCCGGGCCGGAGTGCCGGTCTCCTATCTGCACTGCCTCGATGACCCGACTTCGGACAAGAACGCTTGTCGGGCTGGCGCGCCACCCGGAATCCAAGTGTTCCCCGGCTACCGACCCACCGATGAGGCCGACGCCAGTCGCACGAACGCAGCGGCCTATCTCGATCTGGAGTGGTTATTCGGTGGGAAGCTTACCTTGGGCACGGCCGGTCGGCTGGAGCGCTACAGCGACTTCGGGTCCACCATCAACGGGAAGCTGTCTTTCCGCTATGACTTCACTCCATCATTCGCGGTGAGGGGCGGTGTCAACACGGGTTTCCGCGCCCCTTCCCTGCACCAGTTGCACTACAGCAAGATTGACACGCTCTCTGTCGAATCCGAGTCCGGCGAATCCGTGCTCGCAGAGGTCGGCACGTTCCCGAACAATAGCGAGATAGTCCAAGCGCTGCAGGTGCCGCAGCTCAAGGAGGAGACATCGCTGAACTTTAGTGGGGGATTCGTGGGCAGGTTCGGCCAAGCGGCCTCCCTCACCGTCGACACGTTCCGGGTGACTGTGGAGGACCGCATCGTGATGAGTGCCAACTTCAGTGCAGATGCTGTCGAATCGACGGCGCCAAGTGTTGCTCAGGTGATGAGGGACACCCGCATCCAAGGAGCCCAGTTCTTCGCAAACGCGGCCCGGACCGTCACAAGCGGAGTTGAATTTGCTCTCAGCAGCGCGCATGCTTTCCGTGGAGGGGGCGTGCTCGACTGGGGATTCTCAGGGGCGTATTTCGACACGACCCTTAAGGGAGATCTGGAGTTTCCCTCCACGTTGGCTCCGATCGCAGGCATTCTGTTCGAGTCGGCAGACCGGGCGATCATCGAGGACTTCCAGCCATCGACCCGTCTTCAAGGCACGGCCGAGTACCGATTGGGAAGGATACGATTCGGCGGGGGCGTGAGGTACTTCGGGAGCTACACGCTCTGGGACCAGCTGGGCTTAATCTCCAGAAGTCAGAACCAGGAGTTCAGCCCCAAGACCGTGACCGACGTGCACTTCGCGGTTCGGCTTTCCCGAAACGCCGAGCTCATGGTTGGGGCGCACAACCTCTTCAACGTGTATCCCGACCGGAATGAGTTCAATGACCTCTTCGGGACGTTCCTGTCCGACATTGCTGGAGCGCCGTTCAGCAACATCACCGACCGGGGCGGTAATGTCATCGCTGGCACGGAATCCTCTGGGATCTTCCCGCATCCTCGGACGGCTCCGTTCGGGATTAACGGCGGGTACTACTATTCGAGGATCAGCTTCCGGTTCTAGCCGGCCGCCGGAGCGGCCGTCGTGGGCGCTGCGTGCATCGACGCCCCGCCGCTCTTCGCACTGCCGCAGCGCATCGCGAGGTCGTCTTACCCCTCTCGCGAATCCAAGGGCACGACAGGGTCGAGGCAGGGGCTATCTGGCCAAGACAACTTCGACACCAATAGCGGGCGCCACGCGTAACCAGCCGCGGTCCGTCGTGACTGCCGGAACGCCCTCGGAGATTGCCAGCGCAAGACAGGCCCGATCGCCGAGCGACAGGCCAACGCGCTTGGTCTGGCATCGCAGTGCAGCTGCCAGCATTGCCTGAGCCTGATCGAAGGGCCGGACTGGGAGATCCAGCGAGGCAAAGAGGTCTGCGCGGTCTTCTTTGTCGAGCCCTCGGTCACTCAGCTTTGCCGCCACCTCCGAGAGATTCACGGCGGACATGATTGCTTGCTCGATGCATTCCTCGACAAGTCCCGAGCCGGGTTCTCCGAAGAGGGCCGCAAGCAGGGCTGATGCATCGAGGACGGACCTACCCTCCATTGGACTCCCGTCTGACTTCGGCTCGGCGTTCGCGAATCAGTTCGTCGGATGCGCGCACGTCAGATTTCGTGGCCAGTTGGGTCAAGACTTGTCGGGCACGGCGAAGTTGGCGCGCTCTCGTGGTGAGCGTGACTTCAGCCTGACCGGCTCGAAACAGCACACGCGCCGGCCGCCCGTCGATGCCGAGGCGCCTTCGCAAGGCGACCGGAATGACCAAACGGCCCGACTCGGAAACCGCCACATCGAATCGCATCGGCGTGTCGGCTCTCACGCTTCCTAGGCTCACTGACTGATGACTAGACACACGAACATTATATTGCATGCTGGTAAGTATTGGTAGATCCACCAACATTGGCAGATCACCCTCTGACACCGTAATCGTCGGAACTGGCATAAGTGTTCGTTCTGTCAAAGCGGTAGCGGAGAATCGGGAGATGCTGCGTTTGAAGGGCCGGGCTCGGGGGCAGGCTCCGATGCCCGCGAGTCTTGGCCCGCAGGCTTCGGGACTCATCCCTTCGCTCTCGCGGCTGAATTGCGGGCTTCTGGGGTGGTCTCCCCGCCCACCTCCAGCTCGCAGAGCCGCCGCGCTCTACGAGGCCACCGGCCATCTGCCTCGAATCCAAGGGCCCGGCCGCGTCAGGATCGGTGTCATCTGGCCAAGAGACTTCGGCGGCAGTAGCAGGTGCCAAGCGTGAACAGCTGCGGTCCGTCGTGACCGCCGGAAGCCCCGCGGGAATTGTCAGCGCAAGACAGGCCTGATCGCCGAGCG
>JAJDWM010000476.1 GCA_022825595.1 Bryobacterales bacterium
ATCCGTGCGGGACCCGCCGTCTAGCACCGGCAGTGGCTGCGGTCGCAGCGGAGCGAGGCTGTGAGGGGGCTGGACTTCTCACCAAGGACGAACATTCTGCGCTGCAGGCTCTCTATGAATCTTGTGTGTTCGTCCATTACAGCCGTTGCTCCCTCAATGCGTACGACAGCCTCATTCCGGCACACCGTGGCGTCAGCCGTCCAGCCACAGTGCGAATCAGTGGGATCCGACCGAGTCCGGACGAGTCGCCACTCTCGCCTTTGTCGTCAGAGCACCATGAAGTCCACCCCGCCCAACCCAATTCTGATGCGATACCGCTGAGATCGAAGAGTTGACGGATCGATACATCAAGAGCGGTCCTCTGACCGACAGGATGCGCTCCGACGCCCTCCACTTCGCCGCCGGGGCAGTGGCCGGAGTAGACGTGTCCGCGAGCTGGACCTTTCGTCGTGTGGTGAACTTGTAGCGCATCCGGCAGTGAGGTGAACGGCCACACTCGGTATCCGCCCTTGGGGACACGCACTCCGAAGGAGCCTGAGCATGAAGAGTGAACCCAAAGTGACGAAACTCGACTGCGTGAATTGGACCAGTGATGTCCGAGACCAGATAAACAAGGAGATTGCGGACATGTCTGGCGAGGAGATCCAAGAGTGGTTGTCGCACCGGCCGACGGATCGCGTGGTGGCTACACTGTTCGATCGGATGAAGGCACCGAACCGAGGCGGAGACGAGGTTAGAACATGAAGCACGCCCAGAAACCCGACCACGTCAGCTTGGCGACATTGATTAATCGGCTACGGGAGGGACGGTACTTGATTCCCGACTTCCAGCGGGAATTCGAGTGGGAGTCTAAGGACATCCGCGAGCTAATGCGCTCGATCTTCTTGGACTATCACATCGGTAGCCTATTGCTGTGGAAGGGAAAGACGGACAACTTCAAGGCGCTGGCGTGCGAGGCCATCTACGGCGCAGAGGTCACGGGCGAAGAGACTCACATCGTACTCGATGGCCAGCAGCGCCTTACGGCGATGCACTACGCTTTCCTCACGCCTGAAGGCCCTCTACCGGGCCGTAAGAACAGGTTCCTCTTCTTTGTACGCGTAAACGAGTTCATGAACGAGGCGTATGACAAGGCATTCGAATACACCTGGACACGCTGGGGCGAGAAGCTTCTCGCGAACGAAACCGACCAGTTCGAGTCCCACATGTTCCCGCTCGCGGTGGTCGGGCGGAAGCGGTCGGCTACTTGGAAATGGGTGCAGGGCTACGAGCGCCACTGGCGGTCGAAGGAGGCCAAGGCTCGGGAATCTGGCGACGACGCCAGGGAGGCGCTGGCGAAACAGCATGCCGGGCACGCCGACGCGTTCGGCGATCACTTGGAGGGTATCAGGCATGACTACCAGGTCGTCTACATCGAACTCGATCAGGATCTTGCCATAGACAAGGTCTGCGACATCTTCACGCAGATCAACAGCCGGGGCGTTCGGCTGGATGCCTTCGATCTCATCAATGCCCTTCTCAAGCCGAAGGATATCCAACTAAAGCACCTGTGGCGCCAGGCCAAGAGCCGGTTGGACTTCGTAGACACCGGCCGGATGAATGTGTACATCCTGCAGGTCATGTCGATCCTGCGACAGGCGTACTGCTCGCCGAAGTATCTCTACTACCTCCTTCCCGACCAGCGGAAGCAGGTGCGCCACCCTGACGGGTCCCGACACACCGAGGTTCTCGTTCCCGACGGAGACACGTTCAAGCGGCTATGGCACGAGGCGGTCGATGCGCTGGAGCATACGATCTCGCTACTGCGGGACCCTCGGGAGTTTGGTGCAATCGCGTCGCGGTACCTGCCGTACGTGTCGATCCTCCCGGCACTCTCGGCTGCGCACCGCGCCGCAGCCAAGCTCCCGGCTACTCGTCGGTTGGACGCCCATCGCAAGGTCAGGCTCTGGTACTGGGCCAGCGTCTTCACAAACCGTTATTCTGGGGCGGTCGAATCCACCAGTGCCCGGGACTTTCAGGACTTGGAGCGGTGGTTCGAGAGCGATCTCGCCGAACCGGGCCTGATCGGGGAGTTTCGGGAGCGCTTCAGGGGTCTCGACCTCAGGCGGGAGACCCGGCGGGGCACGTCCGTATACAACGGCATCTTCAATCTCATCGTTCTCGCGGGCGCCCGGGACTGGGTCACGGGAATGAGTCCCCAGCACGACGACTTGGACGATCACTATATCGTGCCGAAGAACTGGGGCAAGAACAAGTCGCTGTCGACCTCGATCCACTCCATCCTGAACCGGACGTCGCTCTCCACCGCTGCAATCCGGAATGGGATCAAAAACCGTCTTCCCAACGAGTATCTTCCCGAGCTGATCGACGCGAATGGCGAGGTCAGAGTGCGAGCGACGCTCGAATCGCATCTCATTTCGCCTGCCGCGTTCGACATGCTTCTCCGAAATCCATTCACACCCGACGACTACGAGGCGTTCATCGCCGAGCGCCTTCGTACCATGCTGACAGCCATTGAGGACCTGCTCATTAAGGAAAGGTTGGACCTCTCGCCCCGGTTGCGAGAGCTTGACGGCGATGTCGAGACCATCGAACTGAAACTCCGCGACCGGATCGCACGGGCTCTCGAGGGCGACCCGGCACTGCTTCCTTCGCATGTTCGAGCGAAGATCCATCTCCGCATTCGCGCGGCATCCAAGAAGAACCCGGCACTGGACGGCGAGCGTTACGCCACACTCGCCGGCAAGCTCGAGTACGCCGACCTTCGGGAGCTCGAGGACATTGTCAAGAACAAGGCTCTGCGGCTTCGTTTCGACGGGCTATTCCCGAATTGGGAGGCGCTCGTCAAGCATTTCGACCAGCTTGCCGACCTCCGCAACGCGATTCGCCATAGCCGCGCTGTGGACGAACTGACCCAGAAGCAGGGCGAAGCCTCAATTTTGTGGTTTAAGAAGGTTCTTCAGTTAGGACGGGCGTAGGGCTCTGACCATACCCTCAAGCGAAGAACTCAGGAGTACAATCGCTCGGAGAAGTGTCGGTGCATTGGGGCATCCGACGAAACAGATGGTTGTTCCGCGAACGCAACGAGATCGGCTTCGGGTCACTTCCAGTTCTACAGATGTCTAATCCACGAAGGAATCCGTTTCCGGAGCGTGGAGCATTGCAAACGAAAACCGAAGGTCGTGGACAGAAGCCAATGGGAGCGCACCAAGAGCAGCGATACTCTGTACAACACGATGCGCATGTGGCAGGGGACCCACTGTTCCGGACATGGGCTACTCTCTATGACTTCTCAACGCACTTGTCTTCTCGGACCGATTGGCTCTGTGCGGAATCACGAAACAGCATCCCCAGCCCAACGCCCCACTGGCGCACTGGCATCGATAACGAGAACGGTGATGGCGCGACGGTGTTCTCGTGGCAGCAGCTCAGTCAACCTCTCTCGTAGCTCATCCGGTGACTTCGGGCGGCTGCCGCAAGGGGGTGCCCTTCTGACATGGTCGGGGCCGAACCAGAGGACCAGGTAGATTCCGTAGCCACCCGACCTCGGGTCACGCAAGTACTTGGCGATCAGCTGCCCTTTGATCGAGCTCCAGAGTTCCGTGCTTTGCGTCCTCTTGACTTCCACGACAACGGCGTGGACACCGTGGACCGCAATGATGTCTGACCGATTGTCTTCGGCATGGTGTCCTTCCGGCTGTGCGTCGACCTCGTGTGGCTCCAGCAGGAGTTGGAGATCCGAAAGCAGGGCGTCTCGGCACGGCCCCTCGGACTTTGGCTTGACGACCATCCTGCCTTGGCGATCATCCGGGTCTGAGTGCCAAAACTGCTGCCAGTCGTCCGTGTTCCCGTCACGGATTCTCTCGGCGATGTTCACCAGCTTGCCGGAGACCAAGGCATGGAGATCGGCAGCGCTAGCTGGCGGGCCACCGCGAAGTGCATCCCTGATCTGACGCAACTTGGGCTTCTTCCACAACGAAACCCGGAGCGCTTTGGCCTGCTGGTCACGAGCCCTAAGGAGCATTCCGCGCCAATGCTCCAGAGTCGGATCGTTTGCGAGGGCGGTAAGGGCGGCGACCGCCCCCTCGTCCAACCGGCCCGCCAGAGTCTTGAGCCAGGTGTCCATGAGATGACGCACTTGCAGGCCGGGACCCACACGTTGGCCGGCCATGAAATGGGCGGACCGGCCATGTCGGCCGTCCCCTGGCGAACGCAGTGCTCGCCCCACGACCTCAATGAGAGTACGCAGATGGGCAGTCGGCCAGTCTTGGATGGGCAGGGGTTCTCTGTGCTGAAACAAGAAGTCGACCAGATGAAGGATCCGTTTGGTTTTTCGGCCTTTGGACAAGATGTCGAAGAGCCTCGGAAAGCACACTTCCGGCTCCACAAACAGACCTGCTCCCAACCAGTGCACCTGCTGGGCCACATCAATCCCCTTGCGACGCAACCTTCGCTGGACGAGCTGGGCCAGCTCATCCTTGGGCATGTACGTGAGGGCAGCCCGCAGGACCACTCTTAGCGACTCTATCTGGGGCCCCGTGCAAATGCTTGGAAACGGACTGAACATCCTCGGCACAGCGAGCGGCGCCACCTGTTCGTATTCCTTATTCACTGCCATGTCGTACAGATGCTGGTCGGGGAGTTCCTTCACGAGGACACGAGCTCTGTGCACGGCGGTGAAGGCATCGGCGACCGTCTGCGGGTAATTCTGTAGAGCCAGGAGGAACCAGCAAGGCCGAGCATCGTCCCAGTGGTTAACGCGCCCGGGGATCGGATGGCACCTAGTGGGCAGCCTGGAGAGCAGATAGAAGCCCAGGGCTCGGCGGAGAGCTTC
>JAJDWM010000657.1 GCA_022825595.1 Bryobacterales bacterium
CAACACGGTCACCTTGCCGGTCAAGAACTTGGTGCCGCGTCCGCCGACGGGCTTCTAGCGCGGCGGGCCGCAGCCGGATTCCGAGGCACCGGCGCTCGCTGGCTCCAGCAAAGGGTGGTGCCGTGCCTGCAGGCTCGATCCAGACCTGCACGCTGCGGCCGATGCTCTTGACCCAAGTTCGAAACTTACGGGCGGATCGTGTTCGCCTGTGCTCGGTCTCGGCGGTGTTCAGGCGCGGCAGCGCCGCGACCGCCCGGCTGACAGGTTCGTCACGGGACCGCGAGCGAGCATTCGAGCGGACTCGGGTGGCCGACAAGAGTCGGCATTGCCCACCGTGCACTGGTGCACTGGGTGAAGGATCTGCCATGCGTAAGGCTTCCTGCGGCAGTCTCGCCGGCCAAGGCGCTGGCGGGCTTTATCGACCGTCGCGGTTCCCGCGCGGGATCCCAGATTCCCTCGGCAGGCCCTGACAGATCCCAATACTGGCGCAGGACGAGTGCCGCGTGATGCTCGCCTAGCAGCGTTGCGTGGTTGCGGAGCGAACCACTGGGCAACCCGTCTCTCCCCGGGCGGGCAGATTGGCGCAGTGCTCGGGCGAACTGTGCGCAGCGGCTAGCCGGAGTGTTGTCGGACCGAAGACTGAGGCCGGAGCCGTGGGAATGGAGGTCAAGCCTTGCCGCGCTGACTTCGATGCCAGCGACTACCGTGATTGGCGGCGACGCCATTCCCATAGTCCTATCCCAGAGGATTGGCCCCGCTCGCGCCTATCGTCTCAATGCTCAACGGTGCGGTCCCCGGAATCGCAAGTCGGAATCCAAGACGAACAGGTCGCCAATCTGATCCCGCCCGGCCGATTGCAGGCGAGCAGGCCAGGCCGTCGCACCGAAATGGCGAGCATCCGGCCTATACCTCCGGGATGATCCCGAACGCTCCGATTCCTCAGGCTTGGCCGTACTACAATCCCGGCTAGTGACGACGCGGGTACTTCGCTGTGCGGCATTCCTCGCCGCGGCTTGCGCCTGGGCGACCGAGGAGCCGGTCAAGCATCAGCTCCCAGTGCTGTTGTCCGTGTTCCCGCAGGGAGCGGAGCCAGCTACGACACTATCGGCAACCGTTCTCGGCAACCATCTCGATCGGGCCGGAGCGCTGGTCTTCGAGCAGCCCGGCATTTCCGGGCGGATCGTTGGGGGCAGCCACACTCGGCTGGACTTGGATCTCGCCGTCTCCGCTGACGCAGCCTTCGGCCCGCACTATTTCCGAGTCGTCAGCCCGCGAGGTGCCTCAAACGTGCTGCTGTTCCGCATTGGCGACCAGCGGCACCTCCTAGAGACCGAACCCAACGGTCGGTTGGAACAGGCGTCTCGGATCGAACCTCCGCTGACGCTCAACGGCCGGCTCGACCGGGGGGATGACATCGATGTCTTCCGATTCGAGGCGAGCGCCGGCGAGGGGTTCGTGTTCGACCTCAGGTCTGGTCGCAACGGCAGCGGGCTTGATCCCAGCATGATCCTTCTCGACGGTGCCGGCAACAAGCTCCGGCACAGCGAGGACCACTTCATCTGGGACCCTTTCTTCGGCTATACGGCCGACCGCACGGCCGCCTTCTTCGTGGTGCTTCAGCCCACTCGCGGGCGCGCCCGCCCGACCCACGGCTACCAGCTGGATATTCGCAAGGCTGCGCACTTGGACGTGATGTCCCCTCTCGGGGTCAAGGCGGGAACGGAAGTGGATGCGGTGCTCTTCGGGACGGGGCTCGATCTGGCTCGCCGCGTCTCTCGGTTCGAGACCTGCTCCCCGGAAGTCGGGGTCACCATGCTCGAGCCTGGACCCGACCAAGCTCGAGTGCGAATCGCCGTCTCCGACGGCACCCCTGCAGGCGAATGCTCCCTGGTGCTCTTCACCGAGCACGGCCGCTCCAACCGGATCTTGTTCCGCGTGCACGACCTGCCGGTGCATTCGAGTGGAGAGTCCTTGTCCGTGCCCAGCGCGGTTTCTGGAAACGCCCGGTTCGGACGCCCTGAGCGGCTCGTGTTCGAGGCACGGGAGCACGAAACTCTCGTATTCGACTTGATGGCGCACCGCTTCGGCTCCCCGGTCGACATGACGCTAGAAGTCGTCGAGCCAGGCCATTCGGAGACTGGCGACGGCAAGCGGACTGTCGTGGTGAGAAACGACGATGCAAAGCCTCCGCGCACCCGCTACGACAAGGATCCGAAGATCGTCCACACGTTCGAGAGAGCAGGCACTTACGAGCTGCATCTCAGCAATCTGTGGCGTGTTGGGAGAAGCGGTTCGCCGTACCACTTGGAGGTGCGTCGAGCAAGCCCGCGCTTGGAGTTGCTGCTTGCCACTGACCGGCCGGTCGTGCATCCGGGCAAGGGCGGAAAGCTCGAAGTGGAAGTCCACAGGCTGGAAGGGCATTCCGAACCTGCCACCCTCACGGTCCTCGGTCTGCCGGACGGAATGCGTGCAGACCCCGTCGAAGTCCCAATTCCCGTCCACGGGTCCGAAACGGAGGCTCCTGCCCCGCAGAAGGTAACCATTGAGTTCACCGGGAGCGCCCTGCAGGTGGCGACGTTCGCGGAGATCGAGGTCGTAGCTGGGAACCGCGGGCCGAGAGGTTGGCGGAATGTTCGTATCGCGAGTGGCGGAGGCGAAGGAGCCGCCTACGCCCGCATTGACGGCGCGGTCCTCGCCGTTGCCGAGGAGCGAGAATTCGAACTCGAAGCCCAGTTGAGATCGGTGAACCTCGTGCGCGGCGGCAGTGCCGCGATCCCGGTTTCCCTCCGCCGCGCGGAGGGCCACGACGGAACAATTCAATACGCCATCGAGAACCTACCCGACGGCGTTGCCGTTGAGACCGTTGAGACCGAAGATTCCGGCGCTGTCTGCCGCCTGACTCTCCGCGCAGCCTCGGACGCTGCGGAGGGCTCATTCTCGGGCATCGCCATCGTAGGAACGGACACTAGGGGACGCTCCGAGCAGGCTCCTCCGATTACACTGATCGTGGACTGAATCGATGAGCCTCGAAACGCGAATCCCCGCCTTGGTGGCAGCCAGTGCGCTGATCGTACTCGGAAGCGACGTCTCGCGCATTCAGGTCCTTCCGCAAAACCCACTCCTGTTCGGCAAGGGAGCCCAACAGCGGCTCACCGTTCTGGCCCACTTCGAGGACGGCAGTGTCGAGGATGTTACGGACCGCGCGCAGTTCCGATCCTCACGGCCCGAAGTAGCCGAGGTCTCCCGCAGCGGAGTCGTCCGAGCTCGCTTATTCGGCGGAACCCCTATCCGAGCGGTGTACGCTGGCGCCGAAGGCCGAACGGTTGCCCTAGTGCAGCGCACCGACGCGGAACTTCCCGTCACCTTCGGGGGCGACGTGCTGCCGGTGCTGACCCGGATGGGCTGCAACGGCGGGAATTGCCACGGAGCCATGAACGGCCAGAACGGCTTCAAGCTGTCCCTCTTCGGTGACCACCCGGACGACGACTACAAGATGGTCGTCCAGGAGCACGAAGGCCGGCGGCTGGACCTTGCGGACCCTGCGGCTAGCCTTCTGCTGAGAAAGCCGACATTTCAGGAATCGCACGGCGGCGGCCGCGTCCTCGACCCGGCCGCGGTCGAGTACGGCACCTTGCTCCGCTGGATCGAGCAGGGAGCTGGGAAGGATCCCGAGAAGGAGAGGCGCTTGACCGCTCTTTCTGTCCACCCGGAGCAGATCGTGCTCCACGGGAAGGACGTCCGGATCCCGCTGCTCGTCACGGCCCGCTACTCGGACGGCACGGAGGGGGACTTCACCCGCTTGGCATACTTCGACGCACACGACACCCGGGTGATCGAAGTGAGTCGGGAAGGAATCGTTACGTCGCGCGGGAGTGGTCAGACGACCGTCCTGGTCCGTGGGCCGGGAGCCGTGGCCGCCGCCAAGGTCGGAGTGGTGACCGAAAGGCACCCCGTGGAGAAGGTCGAGAGCGACAACCTGATCGACCGCCACATATTCCGCAAGCTCAGGGAGCTGCACATCCCTCCGTCCCCAGCGGCGGATGACGCCACGTTCCTGCGGCGGGCTTATCTGGACATCATCGGGCTCGTGCCGACATCCAGCGAGGTGCGGCAGTTCCTGGCGGACAGCGACCCGTCCAAGCGGTCGAAGCTAGTGGACCGGCTTCTCAAGCGTCCGGAGTACGCGGATTTCTGGTCGCTCTATTGGGGAGACCACCTCAACAACACCAAGCAACTGCTCTATAACAAGGGCCCCTACACTTTCACCCGCTGGCTCTACGACATCTTCCGGCGCAACACGCCCTACGACGAGTTCGTGCGCACGCTGCTCACCTCGACGGGGAACATGTACGACTCTCCCGCGACCAGCTTCTACCCCCTGATGAAGAAGCCCTTGGACCTCGCTTCGCAGGCGAGCCAGCTCTTTCTGGGCGTCCGCATAGGCTGCGCACGATGCCACAACCATCCGTTGGAGAAGTGGACGCAGGACGACTACAACGGCATGGCTGCGTTCTTCTCCCAGATCCGCTACAAGGGCGGCGTGGGGCCTCGCAACAACGAGCGGACGCTGTATCTCGAATTCGACCGCGAGTTCTACCATCCCGAGAACGAGAAACACTACCGGGCCAAGGCTTTGGGTGGCCCGTACGCCGACACGGGTGAATGGGAGGACCGCCGCGAACTGCTGGCCGGCTGGATGACGGGTCCGGAGAACCCTTTCTTCAGCCGGGCTATCGTCAACCGCATGTGGAAGCAGTTCATGGGCCGGGGCTTCGTTGAACCGGTTGACGACTTCCGCCTGACGAACCCTCCCAGCCATCCCGAGTTGCTGGACGCCTTGGCCCGGGACTTCATGGAACACGGATTCGACCTGCATCATCTGGTGCGGCAGATCACGTCAAGCCGGGCTTACCAGCTTTCTTCTGTGCCGACCGAGGCGAACCGGGAGGACACGATGGCCTATTCCCGGTACGGGGTGCGCCGGCTGACGGCAGAGCAACTGCTCGATTCGATCTCGCAGGCAACCGCCGTGCCGGAGGAGTTCGAGTCCCTGTACCCGGGCACGAGGGCGGCGCAACTCCCCGAGCCGGAAGTGCCCTCATATTTTCTGGATGTGTTCGACCGGCCGTCGCGGCAACTGGTTTCGGACCGGAGCACGACGAATTCGCTCAATCAAGCGCTGCACTTGGCATCCGGCAACGCGCTGGATGCCAAGATTGCCCACGAGCGGGGGATTTTGCGTGATTTGCTAGAGGAAGGAATGTCCGACACGGAGATCGTCGATGAACTCTATCTGCGAACGGTGTCTCGGTACCCTACTCAGCAGGAACGTGACGAACTGGCGGGACACATGGGAAGATCCGGCTCCCGAAGGAGCGCCGCCGAGGACATTTTCTGGTCTTTGCTGAATTCTAAGGAATTCCTCTACCAGCATTAGGCCCGAGGCGCCGTTGCCTGGGCCACCACTGGATTGCCGTCAACGAACCAGTGCCATGCGGAGACGCGCAGCGCGAGCCGCTGGGCGAGCAGGCGCGACGGAATCATCGAGTGGTTGCTGGGTCAGGGCAATCTCCTTGTAAGGAGATCGGGTCTTCTCCCCCAGCCTGAGAGGATCGGGCCGAAGCAGAGGTGGACCGCCTCTCGCCAGCTGAGCTGTCCCCCGTGTCGACCATCATCGCGATCCAAGCGGTGCGACAGAACGATGACGGCAATCCTGTCTCTCGATCCCTCGCTGGCCGGATTCCGGAGCTGAGCGAACCGCGACGGAACCGGACACGCGGGTAGATTCAGCGGAGGCCTGCTTTCCGGGGATTCGTTGTGCATTCAGGCTCACCCCGTCCTCGACAAAGGCTCGCGGGGAATATAATCAGGGTGCTCGAATTTGCAGTCGGGCCAAGAGGGCCGTCAACTCCGCGCCTTGGCCACGTAGGCAGCCCGCCCGGCGGGTCGCTCGGCGCCCCGTAAGCCGAAGCGGCCAATCGGAATGATAGGACGGGAAGGAGCGGTCAGAACATGCGAATCACGAATCACACCTCGCTATTCGGTCGCCGCGATTTCCTGAAGATCGGCTCGCTCGGCCCATTGGGAGTGACGCTGGGCCAGGCGCTGCAAGCCGGCGCCCGCAAGGACATATCGTGCATCCTGGTCTGGCAGAGCGGTGGGTGCGGCCACCAAGACACCTTCGACATGAAGCCGGACGCTCCCCTCGAGTACCGAGGCGAGTTCAAGCCTATTCCGACCAACGTGCCCGGCATCCAGATCTGCGAACACCTGCCGTTTACAGCGAAGCAGGCCGACAAGTACACCGTCCTGCGGTCGATGCGGTCCGAAGAGAACAACCACGAGCGGGCGATCAACTATCTCCTTACCGGCTACCTGCCCCTGCCGACTGTCGAGTTCCCGAGCATCGGTTCGGTCGTCTCCGAGCGCTTGGGGTCCCGGAACGGCCTGCCCCCGTATGTGGCAGTGCCAAAGACGTTTCCTTCGTACGGGGCGGGTTTCCTAGGGGGAGCCCATAATCCCTACAACTCCGGCGATGCGAACGTCCCAGGCTACTCGGCCCCCGATCTGACGCTCTCCTCCGACGTGGACTGGTCCCGCTTCGGGGACCGGCGCAGACTGCTTGCGAGCATGGACAGCAAGTTCAGGGCCATCGAGGGCAGCCCTGACTTCGGCGCGATGGATTCGTTCTACCAGCAGGCGTATTCCCTGCTGAGCTCCCCGGAAGCGAAGAAGGCATTCGACATCGAGGCCGAGCCGGCCTCCCTGCGCGAGCGCTACGGCCGGACCCCTGTGGGCCAGGGCTGCCTACTTGCCAGGCGCTTGGTGCAATCCGGCGTTCGGTTCGTGACGGTGGCCAAGGGCTGGCTCAACTACGACACGCACGGCGACAACTTCAACACGATGAAGAAGGTCCTGCTCCCCGAGTTCGACAGGGCCTTTGCGAGCCTTCTGGAAGACCTCGACCAGCGCGGCATGCTGGAAACGACTCTGGTGATCGCCATGGGCGAGTTCGGTCGAACCCCGAAAGTGAACGGCGCGGCCGGTCGCGATCACCACAAGGACTGCTGGTCGATCGTGATCGCAGGTGCCGGTATACCCGGCGGGAGGATTCTCGGAGCGACCGACAAGCATGCGGCCGAGGTGACCGAACTCCCGGTGGAGCCGGAGGATCTGATGTTCACGCTCTACACGATTCTCGGCATCGACCCCACGCACGAGTACGATACGCCGCTGCGCCGCCCCATCAAGATAAGCAACGGGGGCACGTTGATCCCCGGGCTGCTGGCGTGACCGGCACCGAGCTGCCTGCGCCTTCCTCTGGTCCGCTCGCGTCCGTCGCGGTTCACAAGTCTTGATGCTTGGCGGCTGAGATGTCGACGGCTCGGCGAGCGTTGGTATCCGCCGCGTGGGCTGCTGTCCTCGCCGCGTGGTCCCCGGCGCATCCGCAGGAGCGGCCCGACCGGGCTCGGGCCATGGCCGAAGCCCGGAGCTTCATCGACTCTGGCCGGCCGGACCTGGCAGTTCCGATCTATCGCTTCCTGCTCGCGCCGACGCCGGATGACCCGCGGCTACTGCTGAATCTCACGGTTGCGCTGTTCAAGGCAGCGGACTACAGGGACGCGATCGCGACGTGCGAGCGCATGCTGCAGGTCGATCCGTCTTCGGTGCCCGCCAGTCTGTTCCTCGGGGCAAGCCACTTTCAGCTGGGAGAACCGTCCGGTGCAGTGGAGCCCCTTCAGCGGGTTGTCGCCCGGCGGCCGGACGAACGGGACGCAAGGCTCATGCTGGCCGAATCCCTTGCCCTGCTCGAACGCCACGAAGAAGCACTGCCGCACTTCGAGACCGCCGCAACCCTCCTCGCACGGGAGCCTCGAGTCTGGTACGGACTCAACCGGGGCTACGAGCGAGTCGCTCGTGCCGCCGCCGACCGGCTCTTCGACCGATTCCCCGGGAGTTCCTACGCGCACGCGTCCAAGGCCGGCCGCTATGAGTCTCAGAACGACTACCGTCAGGCCGCATACCAATTCCGCGCCGCGCTGGATGGCGGCGATTTGGATCCGCACGCGCGGAGGCGGGTTCAGGGGTCCCTAGCAGCCATCTATCGCCACCTTGCGGAAAGGCGTGCCCCAGCCGAGAGAAGCGAGCCGTCCGGAACCCTCCCGCCACCATGCGACCAGGCCGATCAAGCCTGCCTGTTCCAGGCGGGCAGCTACACGGACAGCGTCCTCGCGGGCCGCGCCAACGAGGACGCCAGATCCCTTTACTGGCGGTCGGAGGCCTACCAAGCGCTCGCCCTCGAGGCACTCGCACGCCTGGAGGAGTTGCCCCCTTCCTTCCAGCTGTTCGAACTCCGGGGCAGACGGGATGCGTTCCGGCGGAGCCACCGTAGCGCGGCTGTCCACTGGAGACAAGCGTTGTCCCTGGCCCCCGACAACCGCGTCCTGAAGGCTGGCCTCGCCAGCGCACTGTTCGCCTCGCACGACTACGACGCAGCCGTCGACGTTTTGGATGAGCTACTGAGGGCTGACGGCGCCTCGGCGGACTTGCGACTCATGCGAGGGAGTGCCCTGCTCGCCATGAATCGCCCCGACGCAGCCATCCCCGATCTTCGCGAAGCGGCTCGGTTGGCACCCGGGATGGAGGCTGCCCTTGCGGAGCTTGGTCGGGCATACCTGATGGCGAACCAGCCCAACCAAGCGATTCCCCCGTTGCGCCGGATCCTAGCTGCCGACGAAGACGGCAGCTACCACTATCGGATCGCAGTCGCCTACAACCGGACAGGGAAAGCGGGGGAGGCCGCCCGCATGCTGGATCGGTACCGGAGGCTCAACCTCGCAGCCGAAGCGCGGCGCCGCGAGCTTGAGGAGCGGCTGACCCTGCCCCAACGCTGACTCTGGCGTCTCCCGGCATCGCTTTGGCTGCTGGCGCCTTCGCTTCCTGAGCCGCTTGCAGTCGACAAGGTACCGGGTGATTCCAAGTCGATCAGGGAGCGCGGGTCCGTCCAGAATGGCCGGGCTCGACGACCCGCAGGACTCGATTGGCGAGGATGTCGCTTAGATCTTGGACAGTCCCGCTGGGCCAGCGCACCTGAACTGCCGGAACGGTCTCCGCTGCGCCAAGCCCAAAATGGACTGCGCCGTGGCGTGACGAGGCATACCCGACGCTCGTGGTCATCTCGTTGACCTGCCCCCCGATCCTCACCTGAGCCCCGATCCCGTCACGATTGCTCTCCGAGCCCACCAGATCGAACGCGATCCAGTTCCCCGTCCCCACGCTCACGTTCTGCCAGAGTTCGGCGCGCTCCCCGAGCGCGGTGACCACGGCGTCCATCCTCCCGTCTTCGTTGAAGTCGGCGAATGCAGCTCCGCGGTGGGCGCGCACAGCGTCGAGACCTGCTTCCGGAACTTCGAGAAACGTGCCGTCGCCGCGATTCGCGTGGATCGAATTCGCGAGCCGATACTGGGTCGCCTGAAAGTGCTCGACCGTGTCGTTCACATGCGAGTTCGCAGCGAAGACGTCCTTCCAGCCGTCGTTGTCGAAATCGACCAGGCCTATGCTCCAACCGCTGCGATTGAAGCTCATGGCGCTCATGCCGCTTGAGAACGTCACATCCCGGAACAAACCGGAGCCCGCGTTCCGGAACAGCGGGTACGATTCGCCGGCGAGAGCCGTGAACAGCAGGTCAGGACGGCCGTCGTTGTCGTAATCCCGGAAGTCGACTCCCATCCCTGAAACTGCCATCCCGTGATCCTGCAAGGCGACTCCCGCGAGAAGCGCAGTCTCTTGGAAAGTGCCGTCGCCTAGGTTCCGATACAGGAAGTTCGGCATCTTGTCGTTTGCCACGAATATGTCCGGGTAGCCATCGATGTCATAGTCGGCAGAGGCGGCCGCCATGCCCTTGCCGACGTGCCGCGCGACGCCTGATGACTCGGATACGTCCTCGAAGGTGCCGTCGCCTAGGTTCCGGTAAAGCCGATTACTGAGCCCGTCGAACAGACCCGGATCGCAGTACGACCGCACGTCGGCACGCGGATCCCCGCAGTAGGCGTCGAACTCGGCCGACCACTGGAGATAGTTGACGACGAAGAGGTCCAAGAGACCGTCCACGTCATAGTCGAGCCACACCCCGCCGACCGCCCACACGCCGCTACGAATTCCCGCGCTGAGGGAGACGTCCTCGAATCGGCCGCTGCCGTCGTTTCGGTAGAGGAAGTTCCGGTCGACGCCGGCCACGAACAGGTCGGTGTCGCCGTCATTGTCGTAGTCCGCCGCTGCCGCACCGATACAGTAGCCGGCCCCTGCGAGTCCGGCCCGCTCGGTGACGTCCTCGAAGCGCATGCCGCCCTTGTTTCGGAACAGGCGGTTCCATTGCTTGGGGGAGAGCTTCTCGAGACCCGGCACGGAGGCTCCGTTCGCGAAGTAGATATCAGTCCTGCCGTCTCCGTCGGAGTCGAACACGGCGACCCCGCCTGGCATCGCCTCGATGAGATGCTTGCTGGGCGTCGGGCCATGTTCGAGAACGAAATCCAGTCCCGCATTCTCGGCCACGTCAACGAAGCGGATTTCGGCTGCCGCCGCGTCGGCCTGCCCGGTCCCGAGGCTGGCAATCAAGGCGGAGGCGACTTGAACGAGCCCCCGCCGCAGGTCATCTCCTCTCATCGGGCTCGCTTGCCTTGAGCTTACGGAACCTCTCTGCGGCCGCCGCCGCGCTGGCCTCTGCGCCCAAGCGCTGATACACCCTGATCAGTAGATACACCGGTTCCGAATAGGACGGATCTAGCAGGGAGGAGCGCTCGAGCCACTTGCGGGCGTCCTCGTTGCGGCCGAGGTGCGCGAGGGCCTTGCCACCCAAATAGAAGTTGCGCGCAGAGCGGGGGTTGCGTCGCGCGGCGGCTCCGGCCGCCTCGTAGGCACGCTGCGCGTCGCCCTGATCGAGCAGCAGGCTGGCGAGGTTTGCGTAAGGCCAGTCGTAATCCGGGTGGTCATTCTCGACGATCTGGATCGCCGCCAAGAAATGCCGGATCGCTGCCTCGGGTTCCCCCAGCGCCTCGTGGCATAGCGCGAGGTTGTCGTAAGCCTTGTAATTGCGGGGCTCCAGCCGGAGAACCTTCTGGAATTGCGCCGCAGCGTGTGTTAAGCGGTTTTCCTGGTAGTAGATCCGTCCCAGCATGTACGCGGCCTCCGCGTCGGCCGGGTACTTGTCGAGCAGCCGGAGGAAGATCGCCTCCGCCTCGGCGGACCGGCCCAGGAAGTATGTCGCGTTCCCATGCAGCTTGAGGGCGGTCGCGTTGGCCGGATCCCGGAGGATCACTTCGGATGCCGTCTTGGACGCCTCCTCGAAGCGCTGGGCCCGCAGCTGGATATCAGCGACCGCGAGCATGCCCGGCACAGAGGCGCTGACGCTTCGGAGAAACTCGTCCGCCAGTAGCAGGGACCTGTCGAACTCATGGCTTCGCGCCAGGATTTTCGCCGCCTCGAGCAGCAGTTCGCCGCGCTCCGGACAGGCCGTGTGCGCCTCGACCAAGAGGCCGGCCGCCTCGCCCGGCGACGGCAGTGCCCGGCGCGCCCTCCGGGTCAATTCGCTGGCGGCCGCCGCGTCGCAGGCGGGCACTTCGATCGGGCCGTCCGGGCCTAGCGCCCCGTCGGCGACCTGCGCGCCAAGCGCAGGAACCGCAGCGCAGACCATCAGGACGACTCTCATCCGACCTCGAATCCGCCTCTCCCGACAGTCCGGGGGCCGACAGCGGGAATCCGCGGTCCCGCAGCCTCCTGCGGGCACTCTTCGCTGCTACCAGGCTAGGCGTGCCTCCACTTGGATCAGCCTCTGGCCGCTGCCGTTGATCCGGATCTTGCCGAAATCCGGACTGTTGATATTGGTGGTCACGAATCCGCGGCCGTGGCGGTTGAACGGATTGATGGCTGCGGCGCCGAACTCGAACTCCACGTTCTCGTACAGCTGGATCCTCTTGGTCAGCCGCATGCGCTCGCTGCTCGCATGCGGTGCGCGCACGTTCGGGAGCCTCCGCGGAGACGTCCCGACCCGCAAGGGTGTGCCGTTCGCCGTCCGCCCTCCGTTGTCCGGGGAGAGCGCCTGGAACGCAGCCGGGTTGAGATATGGCGTTCCTTGGAAGAAGTCGAGGTCTTCGGGGGCGCCGCCCAACGTCTGGTTCTGACCGGTAGCGTCCGGCCGGAAGGCCCCGTATCCCGAGGGCGTCCGGACGCCGCCTTGGCCGATCGAAACTGGCGTTCCGGCACGGTACTCGTGAATTGCGCTGAACGTCCAGCCGCCAAGGATCTTGTCGATGACCGGATTGGCGTTGCCGAACTTCTTGCCACTGCCGAACGGCAGCTCGTACAGCCACGTGAGACGGAGCACGTGGGGTATGTGATGAGCCGCCACGGAGCGCTCCAGCGCCCGGTTGAAGAAGTCTTGAATGCCCCCGGTCCAGCCGATCTGCAGCGCCGTGTCGTTCGCCTGGCTGATCGCCTTGGACCAGGTGTAGGCGGCCAGCACGCCCAGTCCTCCGCTAAAGCGCCGGGTCATGGTCACTTGGGCGGAGTGGTAACTGGAATTGCTGTTGTGCGGGTACGGTTCCGTGACATTCGTGTATTGCGGGTAGGGCCGTAGCGCCTGCGCAACCGACTGGCCGTCGGGAAAGCTGTCGTAGGGCTTGTACTGCGGATGGTTGCCGACTTGGTCGAACAGTACGTCGCCCAGCGCCAGCGCACTGGTCGGGAGCGGGTTGTAGCTGTTGAAGTAGGAGCTTCGCAGACGTCGCCCGACGTTGCCGATGTACGCCGTCTCGAGCACGAACGAGTGCGGAAGCTGGTACTGGACAGTGAAGTTCCAGTTCTGCGTGTAAGGCAACCGGGTGCTGTCGCGCGAGGTGGACTGGACGCCGGTGAACAGCCCTTGGCCGGGATCCGTGTTCGGCAGCGAACCCTCGAACGCGGGGTATGGCTCGTCCAGCCAGTGCGCCGGATCGTCCGTGAACCCCGTAGGGCTGGTGCCCGCATTGATGGGAATGGAGGCGCTGTACCCCCGCGTGAAGCCGCCGAAGCCCCAGTCGTTGCGAATCGGGGGCATGTTGGTGACTGCGTAGCCGCCCCGGATCACCGTCTTCCGGTTCAGTTGGTACGCGAAGCCGAAGCGCGGCCCAAACTGCTTCCAATTGGTGTCTTGGAACCGGTCGTCAAACACGAAGGCTCCCGGGATGCCCTCGGCTGAGGGATTGGGCGTGTTGAGGTCCACCTGCGACATTCGGTTCGTCAGTTCGAAGAACGGTTCGATGATCTCCCACCGGAATCCCATGTTCAGCGTGAGCTTGGGTGTGAGCTTCCAGTCGTCCATGAAATAGATGCCGTGGCCGGGATGCCGGTGCCCGCTGTAGAGAGTGGTGACCCCGCGCCCTGCCGAATGGACGGCGCCCAGCACGAAGCTCGCGAACGCGTGCCCGGTCTCGTTGTTGAATCCGGGCAGATGCGTCTGGACTGGGTTGAAGTTGAAGTTTCCAGAGCCGTTCTTCGCGCGGGTGTTCATGAAGTACCGTCGGTACTCGTAGCCGATCCGATAGGTATGCGCCCCTCGGATGATCGTCATGTCGTCCTGGAAGATCCAGCTGCCATTGAAGCCCTCCCCGGCGTTGCTGGATCCGATCTGTCCGATCAGCCCGCCCTGCCATTCATTGCCCCCGAAGTTCATGCGCGGGAAGTGGGCAGGGGACGTTCCCTGAACGCCCACCTGCGTCGCCCAGTCCTCGTCCACGAAGACAGACTCGTTGCTGTTGCGGAAGCGGTTGTAGCCTGCCGCAAAGCGGTTGATCACGGTGTCGCTGAGCGTCGAGTTGACCGACATGCGCACCATCCGGGAGGGCGTGTACTGGTTCTGCCACGTCTGGGTCGGAATGCCAGGAACGGGCTCGTGCCGTGGCCCACCGTTGTTGTTGCGGATGCGGTACTCGTGGTTGTAGACGCCCGAGACATGGTGCTTGTCGTTGATGTTGTGGTCGCCCTTGATGCCGATGATGTACAGGCTGAAGAACGGGCAGCATGTCCCGATGGTCGGCGTGTTGCGGACCATGGCGTCGATCTCCGGGTCGATCAGCCCCACACCTAAGACGTTGTTGTAGACCGTGCTGAACCGGTTCTGGGGGATGACATTGTTCGGGAACGCCATGCGGGTCACCCCAGTGCTGGCGTTCGCTGTGCTGAGCGGGTCGTATATGGCGCCGAATACGCTGGTTGCCCCGGCTTCGTTGGAGATCGCCGAGCCGGAGGCCGCGTTGCCTGTGAACCCGGAGTCCAAGAGTCGGCTGAAGTCCCCGGTCTTGAAGTCACGGTTCGCCAGGGTGGTGTTGAGACCCGAGATGTTGAAGTTCGAGCGCGTCGTGCGCTCGAAGTTCGTGAAGAAGAACGACCTGCTCTTGCCGTTGTAGACCTTCGGAATGTAGATCGGGCCGCCCGCGGAATAGCCGTAGTTGTGCTGCCGGAACGGCGATTTCTTGGTAATGCCGCGCGAGTTGTTCGCGTAGGTGTTGGCGTTGAGCCCTTCATTCTGGCCGTAGTAGAACAACGAGCCGTGGAGGCTGTTGGTGCCGGACTTGAAATTGAAGTTCGCCACCGCGGTGTGTCCGCCGTTGTACTGGGCGTTGATTGAGCCGGTGTGCAGCTTGAACTCTCCGACCGCTTCGGCGGACGGGCTCATTTCGTTGTTGTTGCCGCCCGACAGGTCCATGCGGCCGACCGGGATGCCCTCGATGAGGATCTCGTGCGAATACTGCTGTCCGCCGTTGATCGAGCCCTGGAACTCGCCACCGGTTGTGCCGGGCAGGCTGCGGAAGATGAAGCTCTGGATCTGCCGCTGGCCGTCCTCCACGAAGATCGGCCAGTTCTGGTACTCCTCCGAACTCACGTACCGCCCGATCTCGGCCGTGCCTGCTTCGAGCAGGGGAGGGGTGGCACTGACGGTGACCTCCTCGGTCACCGCGCCGATCTGCATCTCGATGTTCACGGTCATGGTCTGACCGACGCGCAGGATGACGTTCTCCTGATTGGCCGTCCGAAAGCCGGGAGCAGTGATGCGCAGCAAATAGGTCCCTGGCGGCAGGTACGGGAGGGTGTAGGCCCCCGCGGATGTCGAGGACGTCGCGCTCTCCACCGCCGTGTCAATGTTGGTCGCCACGACCGTGGCGCCGGGAATGACGGCCCCGGTGGTGTCCAGGATCGTCCCGTTGAGGGTGCCGACCGCGCCCTGTCCCCAGATCGGGACCGAAACGACGCAGACGAGCGAAGCGAGTGCGAGTAGGCGTTTCATAGCCGAAGTATAAGGCGAATACTCGCTGCGATGTGGCGGAATCCTCCGTCAGGCACGCATATCCGGGCCGCATGCACGAAGCCGGGCACCAAGCGCCGCGCTGCCCGCCGAAAGTCGAGTCCCTTCGCGTCCCAGGGCTTTGCGCTGGAGCGGAATCCCCTAGCGCGCACGAGCTGCTCGTCCATCGCTGGAACGTGATGAATGGCGCCGTCGACTGGGATCGTTCCCCTGTCGGACGCGGGAACGCTATGGACAGTGGCCCAGGACATGACCGGCGACTGCAGTCGCGCAACCCATCAGATGTGCCACTGGATGCGGTCGCCGTTGAACCGCGTTCGCACGTTGCGCGCTCCCTCTCGGGCTGGTCCCTTGTCCGCCTCCCAGGCTTCCAGCGCTTCCCGCAGGCCCTCCAAGACTCCCGGCTCGCGCCCAGAGAGGTCTTCCGTCTCGCCCGGGTCGCCTTCCACGTCGTAGAGCCTAGCCAAGCCCCCGGCCAAGAGAGCCTTCCAGCGCCCGCTGCGGACAGCCGCGTTGGGCCCGGACCGCCACACCAAGTGCTTATGCGGTGTCCCCTCCCGCTCTCCGCGCAAGAAGGGAATCAGGTCCACTCCGTCGGGTTCCCGCCCGGCAGGAAACGACAGTTCCGCAGCCGCCAAGGCGGTTGGGACGATGTCCAGCGAACTGACCGGGTGGTCGTAGCGCACGGGACCCGTCAGCCGCGAGGGCCACTGCAGGGCGAACGGCACGCGGATGCCGCCCTCGTACAGGTTGCGCTTGTGGCCGGTCAGCGGATGGTTGCGGCGTCGGTCTGTGTCGCTCCCCTCGGCCGCCCCGTTGTCGCTCAGGAAGAAAACGAGCGTGTTGTCCTCCAGCCCGTGCGTGCGAAGCGCAGCCAGCACGGCGCCCACCCAGTCGTCCAGGGCGCTGATCATCCCGGCGTAGATCCGCGCCGTCTCGTCGGAAATGCGCGGAAAGCGCTCATAGTACTTGTCGATCGTCTGGATCGGGCCGTGCGGCGCGTGAAATGCGAGGTACAGGAAGAAGGGTTCGTCCCGGCGGGACTCGATGAACTCCACGCCCGCCCGCCCAAGTCGGTCCGTCAGGTACTCCTCAAATGGCAGCGGCTCGCGCCCTAGGAACAGCGAGCGCGGCCGTCCCGTCCCGTCGTCCGCCCCGTCGTCCTCGTGCCCCGGCGCGATGCGGGCGTTCGGCCAACCGGGCTTGACGTAGCGAGAACCCGACGGCATTCCGAGAAAGTAGTCGAAGCCACGGTCCAGCGGGTGGTAGCCCTCGGCCATCCCGAGCTGCCACTTGCCCACCGCCCCGGTCGCATACCCGGCCCGCTTCAGCGCCCTCCCAAGCATGACTTCGTTCGTGGGGAGCGCCTTGCGCGGTGCGCCGATCGGGGGCACGGTCTGCGAGTTCAGCTCCTTCCCCCAGCGCTGCTGGTAACGCCCGGTCAGGATCGCGGGGCGCGACGGGTTGCACACGGGGGCGGTCACATATCCCGAGACAAATCCCGCCCCGTTGGCGGCGATCGAGTCAATGTTCGGGGTCGGGATGTCACCGCCGTACAACGAAACGCTGCCGTAGCCCAGGTCATCGGCCAGCAGGACAACAATGTTGGGGCGATCTGGAGCCGTCTGGGCCCCACCCATTGCGGCTAGCAACCCTGCGAGCGCGATGGCCGCTGCTGGCCGAGACCCTCGTGCAGCGGTTCGATTGGGGCGCTCCGCACTGGCCATTGCCCGCCAATCCTAGCAGCGCAACCTCGCCTGCGCTTGCGGCCCTCGGACGTGTCGTGCGATATAGTTCGGCTGAGTCCGGGAGGGCGCAGAAAACGCCGCGCGCGTCCCGGCAGGAGGCCCGCATGCACCTCAAGATCGCGCTTGTTGCCGGTGTGGCTGCGCTCGGGGCAGGCCCGGCTGGCTGGGGAGCCGCTCGGGTCGAGTTCAACCGCGACATCCGGCCCATCCTGTCGGAGTACTGCTTCGCCTGCCACGGCCCGGACGGCAACGCCCGTCAGGCAAACATGCGCTTGGACAGGCGGGACGACGCGCTGCGCAGCGGCGTCATCCAGCCTGGGGAGCCCGGACAGAGCAGGCTTGTGCAGCGGGTGCGCCAAGAGAATCCAGCTTTGGTGATGCCCCCGCTCGCCACCGACAAGAAGCTCAGCGACCGCCAGAAACAGCTGCTTGAGGACTGGGTCGCGCAGGGCGCCGAGTATCAGGAGCACTGGGCCTACATCAGGCCCGTTCGTCCGGACGCGCCCGACGGCGCGGCCGGAATCGACCACCTTGTCAACCGGAAGCTCGACGAGCGCGGCCTCTTGCCTGCCCCTGCGGCGGACCGCCGCACGCTTGCCCGCCGCCTGACCCTGGATCTGACCGGCCTGCCGCCCGATCCGGACGATGTCGACGCCTTCGTGCGCAGCCGGGCACCGGATGCCTACGAGCGCCTGCTCGAGACGCTGCTGCGCTCGCCGCACCACGGCGAGCGAATGGCCGTGCACTGGCTCGACCTCGTGCGCTACGCGGACACGACCGGGTACCACGGCGACGTGCCCGTCAATGTGTACCCGTTCCGGGACTACATAGTGCGGTCCTTCAACGAGAACAAGCCCTTCGACGTGATGACCCGCGAACAGCTGGCTGGAGACCTGCTCGACTCTCCGACCCCTTGGCAGCTTGTCGCGAGCGGCTATAACCGCCTCGCCCGCATGACCAACGAAGGCGGCTCGCAGCCGAAGGAATACTTGGCGAAGTACGTCTCGGACCGCGTGAGGAACATCTCCACCGCTTGGCTCGGCTCCACGCTCGGGTGCGCCGAGTGCCACGACCACAAGTTCGACCCGTTCCTGTCCAAGGACTTCTACTCGATGGGCGCGTTCTTTGCAGATATCGAAGAGCGCGGCGTATTCAGCGGGAACGCCTCTTGGGGGTCCAGCGTTCGCCTGCTTCCCCCCGGACAGGAGCAGGAGGCCGCCGAGATCGAGGAGCGTCTAGCCGAGTTGAAGACCGCTGGCCGCGACGGGCTGCCGCCATCCCCGGAGGCCTTGGAGTCACTCGCCGGATACCTCAGTGAAGACCTGAGGCGCTGGCGCGCGTTGGATCCGTCCCGGGCTTGGGCCGACTGCTCCCACCCGGACTTTGGGCAGTGCGACCGCTACGAGCTGCAGGAGGAGCAAGGCTCCGTCATTCGCCTGACTGTGACGGGGCCGGACAAGCCGCGGGAGGCCATGCACCGCTTGGAAGTGCCGCTGGAGGACGGGGTGATCACCGCCCTGGCGCTGGAGCTCTTTCCCACGGGGGACTTCGGCTCCTTCTACGTCAGCGAGTTCGAGGTCCGGCTGCTGGGCAGGAAGACATGGCCCGTGAAACTGTCCTTGGCGGGCCTGCTGCCCGACCGCGAGTCTCCCGGATCCATGCTGCGGGACACCCTCGACGGCAACTACCACACGGGCTGGACCGGAGATTGGGGAGAGGACAGGCTGCGAATGGCGGCCTTTGTCTTTGACCAGCCGCTCCACGCAAGCCAAGGCGAGACCCTGCAGGTCACGCTGATCGCGCATCCGCGCCAGTCCAAAGGACCACCCTCCCGGTTCCGGCTCTTGGCCACGGACTCCCCGTTCCCCGAGCTTCCGGCCACGGGCGAGTTGCGGGCGGCTCTGCTCGCCGATGGCGCGCTCGCCGCCGAGCAGGCTGCGGCGCTGCGGGAGGCCTTTGGCCGCATCGTCGGCAGCAACTCGAACTGGCGTCAGATCCGGCGCCTTGAGCGGCGCCTCAGGCAGCTTCGCGACACCGCGCACGAGTCCTTGGTCTCCAAAGCCGTCGACAAGCCCCGCAAGATCCGCGTCCTGCCGCGCGGCAACTGGATGGACGATTCGGGCGAGCTGGTAACGCCCCAGGTCCCCGCTTTCCTCGGCCCTCTCGCCGATCCCGGCAGGCGCCTGACCCGCATGGACCTCGCAGAGTGGGTCACGAGCCCCGACAATCCCCTGACCGCGAGGGTCTTCGTCAACCGCCTCTGGCGGATGTTCTTCGGCACGGGCCTTTCGAAAGTCCTCGACGATGTCGGCTCTCAGGGCGAGCCTCCTCCGAACCAAGAGCTGTTGGACTGGCTGGCCGTCGAGTTTGTCGAGAGCGGCTGGGACGTGCGCCACATGATCCGGACAATGCTGCTCTCCGAGACCTACCGCCGCTCCAGCGAGCCGACCGAGGAGCTGCTCGCGGCCGATCCCTACAACCGCCTGCACGGCAGGCAGACCATGCTTCGGCTCGACGCCGAGTTCCTGCGCGACAACGCGCTCGCCGTCAGCGGCCTGCTGAACAAGACAATGGGCGGCCCCAGCGTCAAGCCCTACCAGCCGCCCGGCTATTACCAGGAGCTGAACTTTCCGAAGCGTGTCTACGAGCCGGACTTTGACGGGAACCAATTCCGGCGCGGCCTCTACACGCACTGGCAGCGGCAGTACGTGCACCCGTCCCTGATGGCATTCGACGCTCCTGCGCGCGAGGAGTGCGTCCCGCAGCGCGCCACTTCCAACACGCCGTTGCAATCGCTCGCGCTGCTGAACGATCCCAGCTATGTCGAGGCCGCCCGCGCCTTCGCCGCCAGGATCCTGCGCGACGGCGGTCGTGGAGCGGAGTCTCGAATTCGCCACGCGGTGGGGCTGGCCTTCGGCCGCCCCGCGCTGCAGGACGAGGTCGATGTCTTGAAGCGGCTTCTGGAGGCTCACAGGCGGCAATTCAAGAGGGATCCCGATGCCGCAGAGCGGCTGCTTGCGACGGGCATCGTCCCTAAGCCGGGAGGCATTCTCGACCCGGAGCTCGCGGCCTGGACGAGCGTGGCGCGTGCGCTGTTGAACAAGCACGAGTTCCTGACCCGATACTGAGGAAACCCAATGCGACCCGAAGCACCTGACCTCCGCCCGACGAGGCGGGCCTTTCTCGGCCGGGCCTCGATGGGCTTGGGATCGCTGGCGCTGGCTTCCCTGCTCGAGCCGCGGCTGCTGGCCATCCGGCCCGGAGTGCCCGGCTTCCCCGACGCCCCGGCCAAGGTCAAGCGCATCATCTTCCTGTGCATGGCGGGCGGGCCCGCCCACCTGGAGCTGTTCGACTACAAGCCCGAGCTGGCCGAGCGGGACGGCCAGCCCATGCCGGAGTCCTTCACGAAGGGGCAGCAGATCGCACAGCTACAGGGCCAAGAACTCCGCATCCTCGGGCCGCAGCACCCCTTCCGGCGCTTCGGCCAGAGCGGCCAGCACATGACTTCACTGCTTCCGGGCATCGGCGAGATCGCCGATGACATCTGCATCGTGCGCTCGATGCAGACGGAGCAGATCAACCACGACACCGCCCACACCTTCATGAACACCGGATTTCGGCTCCCCGGTCGCCCGAGCATGGGCTCGTGGCTGCTGTACGGGCTCGGGAGCGAGTCCGAGGATCTGCCGGGATTTGTCGTGCTGACCTCTGAAGGTGGCTCCCAGAGCCAGCCGATCGCCGCCCGCCAGTGGCACAGCGGCTTCCTCCCCAGCATCTATCAGGGCGTAAAGTTCCACTCTGTTGGAGATCCGGTCAACTACGTTCGCAACCCCGACGGCGTCAGCCCGGACATGCAGGGCCAGCTCATCGATGCCGTCAGCGATCTGAACAGGCTGCAGCAGGGCTGGACCAGCGACCCGGAGATCGCGACCCGTATCGCCCAGTACGAGCTCGCCTTCCGCATGCAGATGAGCGTGCCCGAGCTCGTGGACTTCTCCGACGAACCCGAGCACATCCTCGAAATGTACGGCACCCGCGGCGGGGACGGCACGTTCAACGCGAACTGCCTCTTGGCGCGACGCATGGCCGAGCGCGGCGTGCGTTTCATCCATCTCTACCATCGCGGCTGGGATCACCACAACGAGATCCGCAGCGGCCTGCCCAAGAGCTGCTCGTACGTGGACCAGGGGACCGCCGCCTTGGTGCGCGATCTCAAGCAGCGCGGGATGTTCGATGACACGCTGATCGTCTGGGGTGGCGAGTTCGGCCGCACCCCCATGTCCCAAGGGCGGGATCCGAAGCTGCTCGGCCGTGACCACCACATCAAGGGATTCTCGATGTGGCTTGCGGGAGGCGGGATCAAGGGTGGCCACAGCTACGGGGCCACTGACGAGCTCGGCTACAACGCGGTCGAGGATGTCGTGCACGTGCACGACCTGCACGCCACCATCCTTCACCTGTTCGGGATCGACCACCGCAAGCTCACGTACCGCTTCCAGGGCCGCGACTTCCGGCTGACCGACGTCCACGGGAAGATCGTCCGCGGCATCTTTGCCTGAGGTCCGCTGCCACAGTCGCCGGCCGCGCCTAACGGCCCGGCTCAGATGCCCGTCACTGGCTGCGGCGCCGCGCCCGCAGGCCTGAGGGCGGCCCTGAAGACGGTCGGCTGAAAGGCCACGTGTGCGCTCAGCGGGGGCCGGAGCTCGAACGCGCCCGGGCTGCGGCTGAAGTCGAATATGCGTGCGAGCAGGAACTTGTCCGGATGCCTCCGCGAGACCCGGCGCTCGTTCGCCGTGATCCAGAACGGCGTGGTCGCGGGCCCATTCGTGGTCTTGACCTCCAGCCAGCGCTCGGCGCCCGCCGGCGAGAACGACAGGATGTCGAAGCCTGCCCCGTCCCCTTCATGCTTGGAGACCCACCGCACGCGCTTGGCCAAGTCCGGCCGCCCCGCCTTTCTCAGTTCCCGACGCTCGAAGTTGAGCAGGAACTGCTCTCCCGCCTCGCCCAGCGCCCTCGCCCTCGCGTCGCGCTCCGCCGGATCGTGCCGCGACAGGATCGTCCTGACTTCCTCCTCCCGCGGGGCCGCGAGCGGCGGCGGGGCCTGCCCGAACGCAAAGCCGTCGGGGCTAGGACCGAGATCGGGCGGTTTCGGGGCGAACAGTGCCTCCATCCGGGCGTCGTCGGCGATCGCAGCCAGGACCACTCCTAAGAGGCTCGCCTGGATGTTCTTGGCCGGCATGTAGCCCCTGATGCGCGGGTGGCCGAGCCGCTCCATCACTGCGCTGATGTTCTGGTGCTTGTACTCGACGGAGCCCTTTGTGCGGCCCTCGAGCCTTGCCCGGAGTCGGCGGTTCCGCTTAGCTTTGTTGTAGGCTCGCCCGCCAAGCTCGAGGCGCAGCATCTCCAGATAGTCGGCGACCGCCCGACGCTGCTCCTCCAGCGTCCACGCCTCTCCCTGCATCTGCGATCGGCTCCCGGCCCGGCAGGCGGAACAAGGGCGACACCCCAGGTTACAGCCGCCAGTCAGCCGGCCGCAACCTCTGCGTGCGGATTGTCTGCATGCACTGGCCCCGGGACGGGCCTCGCTGGCCACTCCCTAACCTTTAGTTGTGCCTGACAACAAACTTGACAGTAAGACGCTCAAATTTTTTTATGGATCCGCTTGACATCCGTGCATTTCGTGGTATCTTGAAGTCGTGAGCGGAGATCACCCAGAGCGGGATCCCGAGAAAGGAGAACATGATATGACCCTGATGCTTCGCAATGCCCTCAGCCCGTGGGGAGAGCTGGACCGTTTCTTCGGTCCAATGGCAGAGCCGGCCGCTTGGAGCCCGCGCTTCGACATTTCCGAGACCGACGACGCCTACGTCCTGCACGCCGACATCCCCGGCGTGCGCCAGAAGGACCTCGAGGTGCGCTTCGACGAGGGAATGCTGAGCGTGCGCGGGGAGCGCAAGCAAGGCAAGGCTGACAATCGCCTCCACCGCCGGGAGCGCTTCTTCGGCTCTTTCGAGCGCTGGTTCCGCCTGCCGGGCGATGTCAACGAGGAGGGCATCAAGGCCTCCTACACGGACGGTGTCCTGACCCTGACGATTCCCAAGCAGGAGCCCGTCGACACCTCGCGCCTGATCCCCGTCGGCTGAGCTGGCGGCAAACCACCGTGCCGGCCCGCCCAAGCGGGCCGGCACTCCTTACGTTCCGCGTCCGAAGCAGGAGCCGGCAATGACCGCATTTGACAAGTTCACACAGAAGGCCCAGGAGGCCATCCAGCGCATGCAGGCGATCGCCTCCGAGCGCAGCCACC
>JAJDWM010000680.1 GCA_022825595.1 Bryobacterales bacterium
GGGCAGCTAGCTTGAGCGCAAGAACCGGTGCTAGCGAGGGGCGCGCAGGTGGAACTGCCTCTGCCTCGCTGTCGAGCGGATTGCGAGAGACCTGCGATGGAATGCGGAGGGCCGCACCAGTCCCTTGGTCTCGTCGCCACCGAGACTGGCCTGACTGACGGCCGAGACTGCGACATCGATTGTTAGCCCATGTCAGGAACTGTGAGCCACGGCCGGTGCCGTGTACACGGCCTCGGCCAAGCCTTGGGCTAGTGCCACAACGGTAATAGCATGAGGAACAGCGCATGAACGCCCCCGAGATCGAGTACAACACGACACACCTGCGCCTTGAGGAGATCTTGCGGACAATCGACCGGCCCGGGGACTTCGTGGCCTCCGGCAGGCTCGAATCGATCCCTCCGCAATTGAGGGTGAACGGCGTGGGGAAGATTGCCTACCCGATCCTCGGGCGGCAGGTGGAGGACCTGATCTCCGCGGCGGAAAGAGCCCCGTATGGCCGGGGGCCTGACACCGTAACCGACAGGTCCGTGAGGGACTGCTGGCAGATCGACGCCAGCAAGATCGAGCTGAGTGGCGCCAGATGGGATGCGACTCTGAGCAAGATCTTGGACCTGGTGGCGAAGGGCTTGGGACTTCCGAGGAGCGGAATTGACGCAAAGCCGTACAAGCTGCTGGTTTACGAAGAGGGCGGTTTCTTCGCCGAGCACCGCGACACCGAGAAGGAAGACCGGATGGTCGCAACGCTAGTGGTGTCGCTGCCGGTCGAAGGCGAGGGCGGAGAGATCGTCGTGAGACATCGGCAGGAGGAGGTCACCATCGACCTGTGCGTCGACGATCTGGGCGAGCTGCCTTACGCAGTCTTCTACGCCGACTGCCGGCACCGGACAAGAAGGGTCGCTAAGGGCAACAGGGTCTCGCTGGTCTTCAACGTGATCGCGGACCAAGGTGTCCCGAATTCGACCCCTGACTATTCCCGGCAACTCCGCGAAACGGCGGAGGTCCTCCGGGATTTGGCAGGGAAGCAGAGGGAAGAGGGCGATCCGAGCAAGCTGGTTTGGCTGTTGGACCACGCCTACAGCCTGGATGGGCTCTCCTTCGAAGGGCTCAAGGGCGTTGACCGGACACTGGCCGAGACGTTGAGATCGGCAGCCCGGCAGACGGAGTGCGAAGTCTGCCTTGGCACGCTGCGGATCCGGGAGGAGGGAGCCAGTGAATCGGACTACCACGACTACGGCAAGAGAAAAAGGGACGTCACCGACGAGGAGTACTCGATCTTCGAGATGTACGACGTGACCGCTTGGTTCACTCCGAAGACCTGCGGGGGCAGCGGGCTTCTTGCCCGGGGCACTCAAGTACCCGTCGAAGATGGGGAAGCCCTGCCTCGAGGCGCCTTGGACGGCCTGGAGCCATATCGCAAGACACTGCTCGAAGCCACGGGGAATTCCGGCGTTACGCTCAGTCGTATCTACCAAGTCGCAGCGATCACCGTCTGGCCGCGAGCCCGGACCTTTGACATCCTCGCCATCCGACGGATCGAAGATGCCGCCAACTTCGCGCTTCGGGAACTGGAGCGCCACACCGATCCGAGGGAGCGGCGGCTCGTGGCAGCTGATTTTGTGGGCCAACTGGTCGAAGCATGGCATGCCTCAGAGCGGGCGATGAATGCACGCTCCGATTCCATCATGGAGGGCAGGGGCGCTGCCGTGCTCAGGGCGCTGAAGCTGCTGTCGGCCGCGGCCGACCCGGTCCTCACGGCACGATTCCTGAATGTGATTGGGCAGCTCGACTATCACCAAGACCTAAATCGGCCCCTTGTCGCCGCTCTGCGCACGATCCGGCCCGAAGATCTCTCAGGATTTCTCGAGAATTTCGTTCGGGCCCACGTGGACTTCGGACTTGAAGGCCCGTTCGAACTGCTGGCGTGCCTCGCCGAAACTTCGGGGTTTGAGGCTAACACCGTTCGCTGGAGCGTTCTTCGCCGAGAAGCATCCAGAGCCTACCGGCTCGCGCACTCTCGGCTGCAGGAGATCGCCGAGCAGCCGAAACCGGCCTGGCGGGACGACCTTGTGCTCGACGACGGCGCGATCTTCGCACTGCTTCGTGCGGGACAACTGCTAGGCCTGGGCCAAGAGACGGACCAGACTGCAGCACTTGTGCGGGAACTGAGCCACCACGCGGACCCTTGCCGGGATTTGCCGAAGGCTCTTCGAAGCCTCTGCGTCGCCTCAGTCGAGGAAAGGGACTCGGCGGCGCACTTGATGCTGTGGCGGCACTCGGCCGACCACCTGCTGGCCCGAAGCTCCGTTCCGCCACCCGGGCCGGACAACTGGTCAATCGAGGCGCCGGGAGGGTGCGGCTGCGAAGAATGCCAGAGACTCGCCGCGTTCTGCGAGTCCGCGACCGAGCGAGTCGTGCGCTTCAAACGGTCTTGGGATGTGCGCTCCCACTTGGAGGACGTTATTGGGTGGGAGTCCGTCTTCATCGACTGCAAGACCGAACAACAGGGTGTGCCACACACGTTGGTCTGCACGAAGACCGACGAGGTATACGAACAGCGAGAGAAGCGGTACGCGGGCGACGTGGAAGCCATGAAGATGCTGGTGGGTTGCGCGCCTACTGCGGCGGGGGACCCTCGAGAGGTCTTGCACCGACTGAGGCGAGCCGTGGTCCTGTCTGCCTGAGCGGGGCTGCGAGGCGTCTTCGCCCAGCGAGCGGCGTCCGGTCGGTGGCCTCCAGGCCCAGGCGGCATTCGGGGATGAGATGCGCGATATTGGCGGGCCAGCGGCTTCAAAGAACGTGCAGGGATGGACCGCCTCGTTCAGCGAAATCGACCGAATCGGTCTCGCATTAGGGTTGACGAAGCCGCGCGACGACGGCCTCGCCCCCGTCGGAGGCGACCAGCCACTGCCCAATGCGTACCCAGCTGTGCATACCCGTTGGGCCGTCCGCTCCGTTGGATTGACGCCCCGATGCTGCCGGTGCCGATCGGGCCCGGGGCAATGGCTGCAGGCCCCCGGCCAGATGGTTTGTTCGATCTCCGCCTGAAGACTCCGCAAGCATCTCAGCCAAGCCATCCGCGTAGCCTTGGGCGTAGCCCTCAGCCCTCACGCGGTCTGCCCAAGTCAGGTGTCCACGGTCCCGTTCTTCCATGGCCTGTGTCCCGTCCTTCCTAACTGGCCTGATTCCCGAAAGTTGCAGCGCCACACTTATGATGCACTACGCAAGTTCGAAAGCCAACTCTCAGTGTTTCGGCTCCCCATCCACCAATCAGAGCGGAGCCGGCGCCGACCGGTCCGCCCGCAGGCATTTGGTGCTCACCGCCGAGACGGGAGAAGGTAAGCATTCAGTCCTAGGGGCAGAGGAGACGGTTTAGGGCTCTCGGGGTTTGGCAGGGCCGTAGAGTCCGT
>JAJDWM010000152.1 GCA_022825595.1 Bryobacterales bacterium
CCTCCAATGTCAAGTGATGGTAGCCAACTGGCATCCAAACCTCCCGTTCTTGGCCCGACTGAAACCGCCATGCTACATCATGTGGCGGCAATCTGCAACACTACTGCATCTTGTGTGTTGCACCTCGGACCGCAACGGGCCAAGCTAAGACGACATGTATCTACGCAGCTGACCAGATGTCTCGGCCTTAGTGCTCAATCGCGAAGCCGAAAGCGTGGAGACCACCGTCGGCAGTGGTGACGAATATCTCGTTCCCCCCGGCGGTAAGCCCTGTCGCGGACCCGGCGTCCAGCGTCGGGCCGCTGTCCCAGATCACCGTTCCGGTGACACCGTCGAGTGCGTAGAGCGCGGTCGGCGCTCGCTCGCCGCCGGCTATCGCGAATACCACGCCGTTCACGACTATCGGGGGCCGCGGGCTCTCCAGATCTTGTGAGAGCCAGCCCCCGTCCAAGCTCAGAGAGGGGCCCTCTCCCGTGATGCGCCAGGCCGCTATCGTTCCCCGGGTGATCGGTCTCTTGGTTTCGAACGCGGCGTCTGCGTCCACCGCACCCTCGATTGGGACGAGCACCCACGTTGTGCCTTCACCGTCGCGCCAGACCGCAACCGCGCCGCCCGCCAGCCGGGCAGAGCCGCCAATAGGATCACTGGCGGCGATCACTCCACGGGCAAGGTCACCCGCGTCAAAGAGCGTCAGGGATCCGTCCTCAGCGGCTACCGCCAGATAGTCCCGACCAGCGATGTCCAAGATGACCGGCGACGTCCCGAACGTGCGGCCTTCCACGCGGGCTGCGGCCTTCACTTCCAGCGACTGGCCGTCTAGGGCGACAACCTGACCGTCAGTGGTAGCCGCGTACAGAGTGCCATCGGGCGCCATGGACGGGCCGGCATCTCCCGCCACGGCACCATCGCTGGACTCCCAAGACGTGACCCTTCCCGATTCGATTTCGAGCGCCCACACAGCGTCCGGCGCGTCGGCGCAGCCGCTCGAGGTCGCGACATAAGCCATACCTTGCGAAACGATCAGCCCGCGGGCATTTGCGCCGGCGGGTGTGAATGGGACCATCTCCACATGGTTCATGCCGTTTGATGCCAACAGGGTGTAGAGCGAACCATCGTGCGGCAGGGCATAGACGGCACTAAGGCCAAAAAGCGAGGGAAATGGTGGGGGCCTCTCGCGGGCACCCGGCTTCGGAGGCTCCGGCATTTGGAATGGAGGTCCGCGGGGGCGCTTCAGGGTGACCGCGCCCTCTCCGGGTTCCCCTACCGCTCCGACGCCCGGGCTGCGCCGTGCCGGGCCCAGCCCTCCTACCGCAAGCATGGACGGGTATGCGGCGACCGTGGCCCGCGTGACGGCGGTCAGCCCTGCGGCGCAAGGGGCCGTGCCCTCCGGCGATTGCGCAAGCGGACCCAACGGGCGATGCCACTCTTGGCGCGCCAAGTCGGTGTCGACGGCGAAGACCGACCCGTCCGGCCCGCTTAGGAATGCAAGGGATCGGAATCCCCGGTGGCTGATCAGGAAGTCCAGCAGCACGGGCCCCGGCAGTGCCCTGCCTGGCGGACCCTCGCTCCCGAGACCGACCCGCCAGAGATGCTGCAGGCCCGCATCTCGAACGGATGTGACCGAGATTTTCGTGTCCGCCCGCAGCCAGAACGAGCGCTGCGCATCGAATCCGACCGTAGTCCAGTCTTGCGCCCACGCCGCGCAGGCCAGCCCGCAGCAAACTCCCAGGCGCGCCAGATCGGATGCCAGTCTCATGTGCTGCGGTCTCCGCGTTGGAACTGGTCCGCGCCGCAACGACGATCCTCGGCTACGCTACCATAAGCCGGCCGGTGGCCGGGTTGACCCGCTGGCTCGTCGGTCGTGCGCGCTCACCGAGGCTCAAGAATGACATTGCTCCGGACCTTACTGCTCTGCTCATTGTCGGGTGCGCCGCTCGTCGCTGCGGAGTGGCTGACCGACGGTGGCGACTCAAAGCGCACGGGGTGGCAGCGCGACGAGAGCATCCTCAGCAGAGATTCGATCTCGCAGATGAAGCTGCTCTGGAAGATCCGGGTGGACAACGAGCCCCGCCAGATGCACTCATTGTTCCCCGTTTTGGTCGCGGACGGGGTGGAGACCGCAGAAGGTACCAAGGAAATCGCACTTGTGACCGGCGTCTCGGACAACCTATACGGCATTGATGCCAAGACTGGTGATCTGATCTGGAAGAAGCACTTCAAGAACACCGACCAGCCGCAAGGGCCGACGCAACCGCACTACACCCTCTGCCCCGGCGGAATCATGGCCACTCCCGTGATCGGCCCCGGCGACGCTGCGGGCAAGTTCGTTGTCTATGCCGCCTCGTGGGACGGTCGCTTGCACCGCCTGAATCTTGCCGACGGGACGGAAGTTGCCCCGCCGGCGGCCTTCATGCCCCCTGACGGCAAGCCCTACGCCCTCAACTTGGTGGACAACGTGGTCTACACCCACACCGCTCAAGGCTGCGGGGGCAACCCGAACATGGTCTATGCCTATGACCTTGAGACGGACCGGGTCGGCAGTTGGGGGCCTGCCGGCGGCGGAATGTGGGGTCGTACGGGTCCCGCCATCAGCAAGTCCAAGGTGCTCTACACGGGGACCGGGGATGGACCGTGGGATCCGGAAAACGGTGTCTTCGGCAACGGGTTCATCGGCGTTCAGCAGGAGCCCGAGACCAAGTCGCTGGAACTGGTCGACTACTACGGCCCCTCCAACGCCGAATGGCTGTATAAGCGCGACCTGGACATGCAGATGACTCCCGCGATCTTTGACTACAGGGGCCGCGAAATGATGATCTCGGCCGGCAAGGAATGCGTCGTCTACCTCATGGACACCGAATCGATCGGAGGTGACGACCACCGTACTCCCGAGTACCGAACTCCCCTGATCTGCAATGAGGAGGTCAATTTCGCGTCGGCCGGCATCTGGGGCTCTATGGGGACTTGGGAGGACACGGACGGGACTCGGTGGGTGCTGACGCCTATCTGGGGCCCGAAACACTCAAGGTTCCATGCCCCGATCGAGCGCGGCGAGGTTACCAACGGCGCGATTGTCGCCTTCACCGTCGAAACTAAGGCTGATGGGAAGGCTTGGCTCCGTCCGGCATGGATTTCCCGGGACATGAACCGGGCCGAGCCCCCAGTCATCGCCAACGGGCTTGTCTTTGCCTACGGCAACGGCGAGGATACTCACCAGGCGATGCCCGACGCAGCACTAACCAACACGGCCGAGGAGCGCATTGCCGGCTCGACGAACGCCGTGCTCTACGTGCTGGACGCTCGCAACGGCGAAGAGCTCTGGTCAAGCGGCGACGAGATCACGTCCTGGAACCATTGGAGCGGACTGTCGCTCGCGAATGGGCGGGTCTACCTCGCAACCTTCGACGGCACTGTCTGGTGTTACGGAATCGAGAGATGATGCCCGCCCTGGTTTTGGGGCTTCTTGCGGCTGCGGCAACCCTCGGAGCCCAGACTGACCGAATCGCTGGCTTGGAGCAAAGGGTAGAGGCGCAGCGTAAGCTGATCCGCGACTGGGGCGGGCTCATTCGCTACGGAAGCGCGAACGCCGAACTCGGTCCGCCAAAGCCGGGAGAGCACCGAGTCGTGTTCTTCGGCGACGACGCAACCGAGCACTGGGGCCGGGGCACCTCGGAGTTCTTCCCGGGCAGACCCTACATCAACCGAGGCATCGCAGGGCAGTCAACGCCGCAGCTGCTGGTCCGCTTCCGGCAGGATGTGGTCGCGCTGAAGCCGAAGGCTGTGGTCATCCAAGGCGGCATGCTCGACATATCGGGTAGGGCCGTGCCCGGAACTCGTGGCATGGTTGCCGAGCACTTCGAGTCGATGGTGGACATCGCTGAGATGAACGGGATTCGCGTCATCGTTGCGTCTTTGCTTCCGGTCTGCGAGTGCGGCAGTCCCCTCGCTCCCTATCTGCCACGGGGGCAGATCTTCGGAGTAAATGACTGGCTCGAAGAGTTCGCTGAGCGTCGCGGCCTCGTCTATCTCAACTACTACCCGGCCCTGGCGCTGGGACGAAGCTTCAATCACGAGCTGACCGACGACGGCGTCGTGCCGAATGCGGCCGGATACGCCGTCATGGCGCCTATCGCCGAAGAGGCCATTCGACTTGCCTTGGGCGGCGGGGACGGCATCGGCCCTGGGAGCACTGCCCGAACTCCTTGAACCTCAGCGTTTGATTCGCGCGGCGCACTCGTTCGAAGGCATTGGGCCTAGTCACGAGCCCCTGTGCCGGGCTGGAGTTCCGGGAAGGGATCGAACCGGAGAGTTCCCGTTGGGTCGCTTCGACGGGTCCCGGCGGAGGCAGCGGTCGCTGTACGGGCGTGAGCCGCGCCGGCACGAATTCTAACTGTGAGCGGTGGGACATCGCGCGCTGTCGCGGGCGTCTCAGGTGTGTCGGTATTGCGCCAGGTAATAGCGGATCGCGGAGCACTCACCCTGCATCTGGCCCCGTGGCTGCGTTTGCGGCACGTCATGCCAAACAGGTTGATTGCCTCGCAGCACGGGCTTGGGTGGACTATCGGGCTCGGCTGGCGGCCGACACTGGCTCGACCCGAGGGGAGCGGGCATGTTCTTCCGCATTCTCCGTTCTACCCTCCGAGGATCTCTCCGGCTGATACGGACCCGCTCGCATGTGTTCGGCAACCGGTTTGATCTGTCCTCCCCCGACTAACCGTGGCAGATCGGCGCTGTGCGACGACGAAGTAACATGATTCCGCACCATCACTGATGCGCCCAGCTCATGAACCGCCTAAGACTCCCGATTGGCGTTCAGGACTTTCGGGGCCTCCGAGGCCGGGGCTGCTACTACGTCGACAAGACTCCGCTCATCCAGCGACTGGTTGACCAGGGCGACCATTACTTCCTCTCTCGCCCTCGCCGCTTCGGCAAGAGTCTGCTGCTGGACACGTTGCACGAACTGTTCGCCGGAAACGAGCCGCTCTTCCGTGGGTTGCACATCCACGGGCATTGGGACTGGTCGGAGCCGCATCCGGTCGTCCACCTGAACTTCGGCGGCAAGTACAACGAACCAGGGAATCTGGCAAGCAACGTGCATGCACAATTGCACCTCGTCGAGCGAAGAGCCGGATTCGACAATCCACCGAAAGACCTGACTGGCCCGGATCGTCTGCGGATCTTGCTGGATCACCTTCACACCACGACTGGCCGACGAGTAGTTGTGCTGGTAGACGAGTACGACAAGCCGATCCTCGATGTGCTCGACGATCCGGATCTGGCAATAGCGAACCGCGACTACCTGTGCGCGTTCTACGGGGTCATCAAGGCCTGCGCCCGGCACGTTCGGTTCGTCTTCGTCACCGGGGTCAGCATGTTCTCGAGAGTGAGCCTGTTTTCGGGTCTCAACAACTTGGAGAACATCAGCCTCAACCCGCGATTCGCCTCCATCTGCGGGTACACGGACAGGGAACTGGACACGGTGTTTACTCCGGAATTGCAAGGGCTGGACCGGGAAGCGATCCGCACTTGGTACAAGGGCTATCGCTGGGCGGGCACAGAGAGGCTCTACAACCCGATTGACGTGCTGTTGCTCTTCAGGAGCCGCAAGTTCGGTTCGCACTGGTACGAGACGGGAACGCCAGAATTCCTGCACCGCTTGATGGTGGAGCAGAAATTGGACCCGGTACAGCTGGAGAACAGCCGGATTGCCGCGAGGCTCCTGTCGAGGTTCGATGTGGACGACATCGACCTGCGTGCGCTGATGTTCCAGACGGGCTATCTGAC
>JAJDWM010000101.1 GCA_022825595.1 Bryobacterales bacterium
TGGTCGGCGAAGCGGTACCGCTGGGCAGCCCGGTCCGACTGACGCTCAGCATTCGGCCCTCGGGGGCGGCGTATGAAGCGAGGCTGTCCGCAAGTGCCGGGCCAGAGGGGCAGTCGGCAGAAGTAGCGGCGCCTCTGGAGGCATCCCAGTTGCCGGGCAACATCGCGCTGGCGGCACAAGGGTCCGGCCGGGCCGGGCCGCAGACCAGCGGGGTCGAATGGGGCTTCCGGGATTGGCGTGTCTCAGGCCCGCGGATCAAGCACGATCCCGAACAGCTCTTTGGTCCGATCCTGTGGACGCAGTACACGCTCAGTCGCGGAACTCTCAAGCTCGCAGCGCACTTCCCTCCCCTCGGCGACAGCGACGACACGGAGGCTCGGCTTGAGACAAGCGACGAACGTGGCTGGCAGGCCGTCTCATCAGCCGCGATCGAGCCTCTCTCGAGGACGGCCGTGTTCCGCGTCGACAGATGGGACGACGCGCGGGACATCGCCTACCGGGTGGTGTATTCCTGGCAAGGCGAAAACCACCACTGGCGGGGCACGATCCGTAGGGATCCCCGGAAGAAGGATCAGATCCTTGTGGGAATCTTCTCGTGCGACCACGGGGAGGTCTTTCCCCAGCAGCGCATGGTGCGGAATGTCGCGCTCCAGAATCCGGACATCGTCTTCTTCGCAGGCGATCAGATTTACGAGAGTTACGGCGGCTTCGGCGTGGCCCGCCGGAAGCCGAGCGGCGAAGCCATGCTGGACTATCTGCGGAAGTACTGGCAGTTCGGATGGACGTGGCGGTCCGTCCTCAAGGACCGCCCCAGCATCGTCATCCCCGACGACCACGATGTCTTCCAAGGGAACATCTGGGGCCAATCCGGGCGTGCCCTGCCCCTGTCCTCCGAGGGCTGGGGCTTCGAGAACGGCGGGTATCTCATGGGAGTTGACTGGGTGAACGCCGTACAACGCACGCAGGCCGGGCATCTCCCTGACCCCCATGATCCGGTTCCATGCGACAGCGGAATCGACGTGTACTTCACCGAGATGCGTTACGGCGGCGCAAGCTTCGCGATCATCGAGGACCGAAAGTTCAAGAGCGGACCTGGAGACATCTTGAGCCCGTCCCAGCGTGCGGAGGGGCGCCGGGACCCGCGTGTCGTTGACGTGGAAGGCGCTGAATTGCTCGGCCCGCGCCAAGAGGACTTCCTGAACTGGTGGGCAGAGGCCAGCGACGGCGCCGATTTTCGGCTGGTGTGCTCACAGACGATCTTCTGTAAGGCGACCACCCACTCCGGCGGCAGGCTCGAACGCCGACTGATCGACCTTGACTGCGGTGGCTGGCCGCAGGCTGGGCGCAACCGGGCGCTTGCCGCGCTGCGGCCGGCTCGAGACGTGGTCATGCTGCACGGTGACCAGCACGTAGGGTCTCTCGTGCGTCACGGGATCAACGAGTGGGAAGACGGACCGATCGCGTTCATGGTGCCGGGAACTTCGAACGGGTTCCCAAGGGCATGGTGGCCCGAGCAGCCGGGCGAGGACCGCATACCGGGCGCTCCAGAATGGACGGGGCGCTACCGTGACGGACTCGGGAACCGGATTACCGTCTTGGCGGCGGCGAACCCGGAGAGAGGAAGCAACACCGACGAAGGGCAGCGCGGCCTGAACGCTGAAGAGATCGCCCACATCAAGGGATCGGGCCACGGCACACTGCTGTTGGACAGACAGGCGCGGACGGCCAAGTTCGAAATCTGGAGGCACGCCTTTGACGCTGCGAAGCCCAAGCCGGAGGACCGCTTCGCAGGATTCCCGATTGTGGTGAACCTGCTCAGGTAGCAGCAAGGCTCCAAGCGTTTCTGGCCACTGCTCGACTGAGACGGATCGCGTGCAAAGACGGGATCATCAGGCAGCATGCCGTCTCGGTCGAGCCTCGGCCGCCAGCCCCAGTGTTTCGGTGTTTCCTGCCGCCGGACGCTCCCGCGCCGTTCCCGGCGGCGGAGGTGCACTGTCCCGACGGAGACGGTCGCTACTTGTTGCAGGGCAACGTTCTCCTGACCACGGTAAGCCAGCTGCTCGAAGCCGCCAAGCAGCACTGCAATCCGCGCGAGCACACCGTGCTGTCGGATGTGCCCACCTACTACAAGGAAGGGCTCAATAACGAGAGCGTCGCACCGGTCGTCTACGTGACGAGGTGGCACGCGATGAAGAGGAAGAGTACCTGCAAGCTCTGGGTGGGGGGGAGGCCGCCGGACTTCGCTGTGGAGACGGTCTCGCCCTCGAGCACCCGCAAGGAGCTGGAAGGAGACAAGCGGGAGCCTTACGAAAGGATCGGAACTAGTGCATGCGGCAAGAGCCTCTCCAACGGCGGGCCAGCGATCCTCTGGCACCTCGATGTCGGGCTGATTGGGTCCGGCGTGAGCCGAGACTGGATCAGGCCCCAGAGCCAGTTCCGGTCCTAATCCTCTTTGTTCCAAGAGCAGATTTCGGCGTACAATTCCGCCCTCTTCCGCCCGTCTTCGGGCGCTCGTTCCGGCTCCCGCCTGCTCAGGCCGCCGCGCGATGGCGACTCAGCCCCCGGCGAACTGCCTCGCTGTGCTGCGATTTCGCACGCTTTCCTGCCCGGATCAACACTCCGATCCGATAAATGTGTGCCGCCAGCATCCCGCGCCCCACCAACTGCTCCATCGAAGAAGTAGTTGCCTAATCTAGACACATCTAATTCACAAATCGACCAAGAGATGAGAATTCGATCTTCAGGTCTTTGGCTACTTCCTTGATGCCGGTCAAACTGCTTGGTGACTGTCGCAACTCC
>JAJDWM010000774.1 GCA_022825595.1 Bryobacterales bacterium
GTCAGAGGGTCCGCCGTGTCCCCGCGGCGCGCCGGGATCCGACCCGTCGCGGGATAGGCCGTGCTTGGCAAGGGGCGGCCCAACCGTTCGGCTTTGCCCAGTTCGCCCTTGTCGCCCGGTCCCTGAAGCCGTTCTGCGGCGGAGGCATGCTGAGCCTACGCTCCCCGAAAACTCCGGAAGGGCTCATCACTGCCCGGCTCCCGAACGGTGGGCCCTTCGAGACTGCCGGGCTCCGCCAGCGGCACAATTCGCGGCCGCAGCCGTGCCCCCGAGAGGCGGCGGGGCTAGCGGTCGACGGGCGGTCGTGTCGGGCCTCCCGTAGCAGGCTGGGAGCACAGTTTGCCCAATCCCACCAATCATGAGTCGTCGCGCAGCCGCCCTTGGTCTCCTCACTGCCGGGCTCAGGGTCGCCGCTTGCGCCATTGGCGAGGCATCGCGCACGGTGACTGTCCGCGACGCTGCCACGTCGACCACGAACGGACGCCCTTTCCTGACGGCATCTGCAGATCTCTTGACGGCTGACCCGACCTCGGACGACCCGTTGACCTCCTCTCCGACGATCCTTGGCTGCGCGCCAGTTTAGTGAAGCCGATGGCGGGCACTCTCGCACGGACACAAGCTCGACATCCACAAGCGCTTCGCGCCGCCCGTCAAGCACTTCCTTCTGGAGCCCAGCCGTCCCCGCTGGCGTTCGAACCCGGTGGCCCAGCCAATCACCGCCCGTTCCTAGTGCTAATGGCCATCCGTTTCCGCCGGCAGACAGACGTTGCGCGCACTACTCGCGCTAGAACGTTAGGCGGAGACTGAACTGGAATTGTCGCGGGTCGAATGCCGACACGAACGAGAACGGTTCCGTCACCGGTCCCCGGCGGCCGACGAGATTCTCGGGCAAGTCTTCGATCGAGACGTTCCCGACCACGCCATTCACTCCCCTGAAGTTCGTGCGGTTCAAGAGGTTGAAGGCCTCCCCGACGGCCTGCAGGATCACCCGGTCCCCGAACGTGAAGGATCGGGCAAGGCGCATGTCGAACCCGAAATAGCTCGGTCCCGTCCCCACATTTCGCCCCAATCCCCACGGACGATGCGTGTCGCTATGACGGTCACCGATCGTGTCGACGCCCGCGTTGAGATTGAATGGCGCTCCAGATCGAGCGATCACGATCCCGGACAGCGTGAAGTCAGCCAGAAGGTTGTGGACAGGCCCCCTCCCTGTGGCGGCCTTCCAAGGAGACTGTGCAACCGCGTGCGCGACGAACCGGTGTCCACGGTGAAAGTCAGAAAGGGCGAGTTCGTTGCGCGCGTCCCACTGCAAGTGCGGCTCGAATGCTGAGTTGTAGTCGGTGTTTTCGTCTATCGTCTTGCTCCATGTGTGATGTGCAGACAGCGTGAAACCGCGCGAGAATCTCTTTCGGACCTGCACGATCATGGCGTGATAGTACGACCTGCCCCAGCTGCCGTAGACGTTGTCCTGAAGGATGAGGGGGTTTCGAAACCCCACGATCGGCCTACCCGCATCGTTCGTCCCGGCTTGGAAGACGTTCACGTCAAGCGGCCGTATGATGTGCAGGCCGCGATTGTGGTTGTAGGCAACGGACAGCCTGTAGCCACCGATTTGCCGCTCGATCTCGAAGCTCCCCTGCTGCGAGTAGGGGTTCACCGTGTCCTGCGCCAGACGGAACCCTACGCGGAGCGGGTAACCCGGCCCCGCATCGATGCCATGGACCAGCAGATCCTCCTGACGAATCGCTCTCTCACCGAGAATCCTTCTCGCCCGCAAGCCTTGGTAGATCTCAGCCGACGTCACCGGCTGGCCCGTAAGGGGACTCTGGATTCCCGGCAGGCCCGTCAGGGGAACAAACACCTGGAATATCTGCTGCTTCTCGCCAAGCAAATCGTTGATGTACGAGATCTGTCCCTCGATTCGGGCATAGAAGAACCCGAATCCGCCACGCACGACAGTCTTCGCGTTCGGATTCCATGCGAATCCCGCTCGCGGTGCCAGATTGTTGTTGTCGCGCGGAAACCGAGTCTTGAACTCGAGTTCGTGACGCAGGCCGAGAGTCAGCAGGAACTTGGGCGTGATTCGTATCGCATCCTCGACGTAGAAGTTCGTCCGGTTCGTCCAGCCCAACCAGTACGGATCGCCGAAGCCCTGCTGGTATATCGACGGCAGCCCGAGGGCGTAGGCCTGAAGAGCCGAGATGGGGGCGTCCACAGCGCTGGCAAGCTGGCTCCTGCCACCAGCCGCCAAACTGCCTTTGACCAGCAGAGACGTGCCCGCTCCGACTGCGTTGTCGATGACGCTGGCCAGAGGCACGGCCTCGCCGAAGATGAATCGGCCGCCGAGAAATGTCTCTGATCGAACCCAGTTCCGGACAGGGTTGATGTCCGCACCGAACTTCAGAGTCTGGAGCCCTGTGACGCGGATGAAATTCTGACGCACTTGGTAGACACGCTCGACACCTCGGATCGGAAGGAAGAAGTCCCTTCCGAAGTTGCCGAATCCAGCGATTTCGATCGACGGGCCGTTGCGTTCGTAAGGCGTCGAACCCGAATCGTGATAGGAGAAACCCAGCCTTGTCTCGCTCACCCACTTGGGGCTGACGACAAACGTGTCCCCGAACGCGAGGGAGGACTCGCTGAGGTCTTGATTGGAACCCCGGTTATGCCCGTTCAACTGGCCAATTGACGTATTGTCGCTGCGTTGTCCTGTCCAATTCCCGCGGAGGAACAAGTTGTGGCCATCGCGCAGGGTGTGGTCCCAGCGCGCCACAACCTGCTGCCGGTCCTCCCCGAAGGGAAAGACCCCGCTGTTCTCCTCAAAGAGAGCCACGACGGCGGGATAGTTCCCGGGGATGAGGCCGGCAGCGATGCGGCTGACAAGCGGTCGCAGCGCGGATGGAGCGGTTGCGCTCAGCACGGTCGCCAAGTCTTGCTGGGACGGAGTCAAGGATGTAAGGAACGACCGGTCAGAGAGCAGGGGAATGATGAGCGACTCGTGGCGGTCCAACCGCTCGTAGGTCAGAGAGAAGAACGCCTTGTTGCGTTTCAAGGGGCCGCCGACAGATGCCCCGCTCTGAGCCCGCGTGTAGGCCCCCTTGCCGGGGTCGAAGTAGTTGCGGGCTTGGAACCGGCGATTGCGTACCAACCCAAACAGGGATCCATGCAACTCGTTGGTACCGCTCTTGGTCACAATGTTGATTGCGCCACCGGGAGCGCCTCCCTGTTCGGTTGAGTAGGAGCTTCTGTTGACCTGGAACTCGTAGACGGCCTCTTGGCTGATCCCGGATCGAACGCCTCCGACGATTGAGACGTTGTCCAGACCGTCAATCATGTATGTGTTACCGCGCCCGTTGGTGCCCCCGATGCCGAGCCCGGACGCACCAGTCGTCGGAATTCGACGATCCGTCGCGTTGGCGACGTAGTTCGTATCGACTACGCCCGGCGTCAGCAGCCCCAGAGAGAGGTAATCGCGACGATTAATGGGAAGATTCTGAATGCGCACTGAGTCGATGTGATCCGACTGCTGTACTCTATGGGGCTCGATGTCTGCCCTTGCGGATTCGCCGGACACGACGATGGTCTCTTCGGTTGTGGCCAGAACTAGCCGGGGAGAAACCGTAACGGTCTCCCCGACTCGGACCTCAAGGTGGTCGACTGCAAGCGGAGCGAAATCGGTCGATTCAAATCGCAGCGAGTATACCCCAGGATCGACGTAACTAAACACGTATTCTCCGGTTTCGGATGTCTCGAACTCTCTTTGCGTGCCTCGACTCTCATCGACTGAGATTACGGTAACTCGGGGAACGACTGCCCCGGACTCGTCTAGAACTACGCCGCTGATGCTCCCGGTATCTGTCTGGCCGTAGACTGCCGTACAACACATACTTCCAGCAACAAATAGCACTGCAACTCTTAACGCGTTAGACCAGCACGTTGGGACATGGTGGGACACGGACACCCCCTTGTGGCAGATGGTAACAACGGGCCAGCAGGTTTCGAAGGCGTTACCCCGCCTGACGCTTCCGGCGGACCGCGGGTCAGACCGGAGACTCCGAATTCTACGGCTGGCAATCCCAAGCCGTCACTATCCCACATTGTGGAGGTCGCGTGCCTTGGAGCGTGCGCCGCGCCAAGGCAGTTGCTTCGAGCGGGTGCGCGGCCGACCGTCATGGGGTGCTGCTGCTCGGAGTCCGCGCCCCGAGGGGATGCTTCAAGCTCTAGCGCGGGAACCTCCTAGACCAGTTCTTCAGCGCGGCGGCGAATCCCTCCTTCGCGCTCATCATGGGGATCCCCAATGAGACTCTGGTCCAGAGCTCCTCTGTTGCCACACTGATGGTAGTCGGGCTGGTCGCCGGTTCGGAGATTCCCCTTCCCACTGGCCACAGCCGTTCCGAAGATCAAGGGGCCAACCTTGGCTAAACCGCGACGAACAGGCTCGCTTCGATCAACAACATGGACCGCCCCGACGAGTTCTGGCGCGCCGTCGCGGCTGCCGCCGGCCATAGTTCTTTCAGATTCCTTTCCGTCCTCATGCTCCTGGCCGCGGAGATCGCACCCGGATCTTGTTCAACAAGGCCTCGACTTCGGCGGGCACCATAGGTGCGTTCGAGGTCCCCGACATCGACAACCCGGTCAACACGGTACTGAAGGCGGTGCTGGAGCCGATGCGAGCAATGTCGGTGTGGATGTTTGAGTCGCCCGTGGCGCAGGCGCAGTGCTGGTGCTGGTGGGCGGGGCGTTGATCTTTGGCTCTCCTTTGCTGGTCGTCCGGACCTTGCATTCCACGCTGCTGGAAAAGGCGGAGCGGATGGTCACGGCCGCCTTGGGGGCTCTGGGCTGGCCGCGACCCTGATCGGCTGCGTGGTCAGTCGAGCCCGATCACGACGTTCCTGCTCGTTCCTGTGGCGGACGGGGGCCCAATCACCCTGGCACCACACATTCCCTGTCACGAATGGAGCCAATCCCGATACTCCCTTCACGGCTCTGCTGGCGACCCTTGCGGCTTCCAGCCCAATTCGCACGCCGGCGCGGAGATTGCCCTAGCGCAATTGAGTCTCAAGGTGCCTGGCCCGCTGCTCGTCTATCCTTGGGGCCCTGTGCGCCACGCGGTATTGGCCGTGCTGCGGCGCTTCACCGCCTCTGCGACGGCCAAGAGGCCGCTGGCCGTTGCGTAGCTGCTGGTGCTCTTCCACCGATTGCCGGCAGTTCTGGCAAGGTTGCTCTAGCCGTATGGGAACGGCCTTTCATCCAGCAGCAGAGCCGGAGCGACTCCGCAGCGGCGGCATGCGACTACCAGCCCTCTCGCGCGGCTTACGGGGTAGGATGTTTGCGGGAAGGGCCTGCGAGTTGCGTCCCACCACAAATCACCGCGCGATTGCCTCCGGGCTTTTCGCCGTGGGCCTCGTCGTCGCTGCGTGTGTCGCGCGCGAGGCATCGCTGAGGGTGACGATTAGCGACGCTGCCAGCGGCTTGCCCACGCCGGTCCGAGTGCGCCTCACGGACATCGACGGCAATACTCCAAGGACGATCGCCGCTTCCGACCAGGCCGAATCGGCGTTCGCGGTGCCCTCTCAGGCGATCGCTGTCATGTGGGGTCGCTCCGACCGTGCCGAGGGATACGGTCTGCAGCCGGACGGCTCATTCTACGTGGACGGTTTCTTCGAAGTGCCGTTGCCGCCCGGAAGCTATCAGCTCCAGATTTCGAAGGGCTATGAGTACCTGCCGGAGACCCACGAGATCGAGGTGCTCCGGGGCCGAAAAGTGCGGCGCAGTTACGAACTTCGGCGCTGGATCGACATGCCCGGACGCGGATGGTACTCCTCCGACGACCACATCCACATCCGCCGCTCTCCGCGCGACAATCCGGCCATCCTGAAATGGGTTGCTGCCGAAGACATCCACGTCGGCCACATCCTCCAGATGGGGGACTTCTGGCACTACGTCTTCTCTCAGTACGCATGGGGCGAGACCGGCCGGTACCAACAGGGCTCGACTATCCTCTCCTCGGGCCAAGAGGAGCCTCGGACTCCGGAGTTCGGGCACACGATCTCGCTGGGTGCAGCCGACTTCGTGCGCTTCAGGGAGGACTACTACGCCTACGGCAGGGTCTTCGACCGGGTACGCCAGCTGGGCGGGATTAGCGGCTTCGCACATCAGGGCATGTCCTTCCACGGGTACCGTGGCATGACTGTCAGCATGCTGGCCGGCAAGCTCGACTTCTTGGAGCTCGCGCAGTTCTGCGTCCCGGGCGGGCCAATCCACACCGAGCACTACTACCGATTCCTCGACCTCGGCTTCCGGCTGACGGCGCTCGCCGGATCCGACTTTCCGTGGTGCGGGCGGGGAGAGCGCGGGGATCCGGATCGCTTCGGCCAGATCGGCGACGCTCGGTTCTACACGTATCTTGGGGAAGACCTCACTTTCGAGGGGTGGCTGGCAGCCGTCAAAGCCGGCCGGACCTTTGCCACCACCGGGCCGGTCCTCGACCTGAGGGTCAACGAAAGTCTCCCTGGCGGTGAGGTGGACGTCGAGCGGGGCGCGTCCGTTCGTGTCACGGCCAGTGCCTTTGGGGATGGCACGCGAATCGCCCTGGAAGAGCTTGAGGTCGTGGTCCACGGAGATACAGTCCGTCGAATCACCGCACACGAGGGGGCTCGGGATGAGCTCTCGGTGGACTTCGAGCTGGCGGTCGACCATGGCGTATGGATCGCCGCCCGGGCGTCCGCAGGCTCCGGGTACGTGGCCCACACCACTCCCGTCTACGTAACTGTCGAGGGTGGAGGCTTCCACAACCCGAAGACCGTTCAGGCGAATCTCGAGCGCTGCGAGCAGGACTTGGCAGAGCTCGAGCGCGAGCTTGCCACTCCCGGGACCCAGTTGGACAGCGAGGCGTGGCGTCACGCCGACAGCCTGAGGCTTCAGATCGAAGAGGCCCGCCTAGGCTTGCGGCAGCTCGCCGGTCGGCTGGGGGAATAGCAGGCAGGACGGCGATCAGGCCGATGCACCGTCGCGGGCTGCTGAGAGCGCTGCTGCTCGGCGGTTGGTGCCCCACCCGCGCCCAGGACGTCAATCGCCTCATTCGGAGACTCGCCCGCGACGCCCCGCTGCGGATGACCTTCAAGGGCTCTACGGCGAGCGAGTGTCGGGCCTGGCAGCAACGGTTTAGGGCGAAGCTGGACGAACTGTTGGGTGACTATCGGCCACCGACGCGCTGGGCCCTAAGTGAAGGCCAGACCGCGCAATTCCCCGACCACACCCGCACTTCGCTGACGTTGGCCGCAGATGGCCTGGCGGATCTCCCACTCCACCTTCTCGCCCCGCGGGGGGATTGGCGCGGCAGGAGGCCAGCGATCGTAGCCCTCCACGGCCACGGCCCGTACGGTCATGACGCGGTCGCCGGGATCGACGGCACTCCAGAGCGTGCGCTCAACATTAGGGACGCCAACTACGACTACGGTCGTCAGCTGGTCAGGAAGGGCTACGTCGTGGTGGCGCCATGCCTGACTCCATTCGGGGTGCGGCTTGACCCGCGCGAGGAATACGGGGGCAGCGATCCCTGCGCGGTCACATTCGTGCGGATGCAGCTACTCGGGCGAAACCTGATGACTGAGAACCTCCGAGATGTGCTTTGGTCTCTGGAATTCCTTGCGCACCAGCCCGGAGTGGACGGGAGCCGGATCGGATGCGTGGGCCTTTCGTACGGCGGCCGGATGACGATGCTGGCGGCGGCTGTGGAGCCGCGCATTCGGGTCGCTGCCATCTCGGGAGCCCTAAACGTGATGCAAGAGCGAATCGATGGCCGCTACAGCTGTGGCGCGCAGGTGATTCCGGGATTGCTGCAATTTGGCGACGTGCCGGAGATCGCTGGGCTAATCGCTCCTCGGCACACCGTCTGGGAAGTCGGCGAGCGGGATCGGCTTATGGTCAAGAATTGGATCCCCGAGGCATGGGAGCGAATCGAGAGACCCTATAGGGCGCTTGGGGCGGAGGACCGCCTTGTAATGGACTCCTTTGACGGGGGTCACCGCTGGAATGGCGCACTGGCCGAGCCCGCGCTGGCTGGTGTGTTGCGCCCATGACGACCAATAGAGGCGATCCGCCGATCACCTGTACATGCTTCGGTGGGAGGGGCGGCCTGTTCCGCACGGTTCGGGCCAACAGGTCGGACCTGCCCCGCTTGCGTAGCGGACGCTGTGCGCAAGGGTTGTCCGGCTAGCTATCCGCATATCCAAGACAATCCAATGGCTACCCGAATAGTTGCGTGGTGAGCGCCGCTCCGCTGCTGGCTGGCCGACGGGTCAGACGCTCCTCGTTCGCCGCTGTGCCAGGCTGAACTTCTGGTGCCACTCGGAGACAGCCCCGCCGCCGTAGCGAGCAGTCTCCACGTCGACCACGTACGGACGCCCTTCCCGGACCGCCTCTACACCTCTCGTCAGAGCGGGCCGCAGTTCGGACGACTCGTTGACCTTCTCCCCGGCGACGCCTTGGCTGCGCGCGAGCTCGTCGAAGCTGATGTCGGGATCGCCTAGGTACATTCCGGTGTACTGGTCACTCTCGGCCATCTTGCCGCCGTAGCGATGGTAGGCGCGGCGCACGGTCTGGTAGTTGCGGTTGTTCGACACCACGGTCAGCACGGGGATTTCGTAGCGGGCCTGCGTCCAGAATCCGGCGGCGCTGTACATCACCGAGCCGTCGCCGATCGAGCAGATGACCTGCCGGTCCGGTTCTGCAAGCTTGGCTCCGGCGGCGGCCCCGATGCCCCA
>JAJDWM010000405.1 GCA_022825595.1 Bryobacterales bacterium
CCCGGAGCAGGCCTCGCGTCTGGCGTCGATCTGCGGCCAGAGCTTGCTGCCCCGCGCCAGCCCCGGCACATCGGCCCGGTCGCCCGTCTGCGTCTTCTTGGCCCACTCCAGAATCCGCTCGAGCTCCTTGGTTGCTGCCAACCCCGGGAGCATCGGCCGGCGCTCGAAACCCTGGAGCTTGTCCAAGCACAGGAAGTTGTTGCGCCCCTTCATGACCGCCACCCTCAGGCCCGGCTTAAGGAGCCGTCGCAGGAACGGCAGATCCTTGCGCACGAGCTGGTCCTGAAGGTTCTTCGTCGCGGTCGAGATCACCGCGCGTTTGTCAGACAGCACCAGCGGCACGAGATAGGCCAGCGTCTTGCCGGTACCAGTCCCGGCTTCAACGATCAGGTGCCGCTGTTCTTCAATGGCCTCTTGGACGGCGTGGGCCATGTCCAACTGACCTTCGCGCAGCTCCCACTCGGGCATGGCGCGGGCGAGGAGCCCGCCAGGACCGAAGAATCCTTCAACTGTCAGTCCCGTCGCCGCCGGCCCGCTCATCCGCCCCTACTGTACCGACGGCGCGACGGCCGGCGGCGGCCGCCAGTAGGATCCGTTCGTAGCGGTCCGTAACCTCGCCCCAGTCGTAGCGCGATGCCGCCTCTTGCGCGGCCGCCTCGCGCATTCGTTCCATGCTGGCCAAGCCGGCGGAGTCGAACTCGTCAATCCGGGAGGCCAAGTCCCCGGGCCGCGCGGAATATGCGACTCCCCCGCGGGCAGCTACTTCGGAATTCTCCGGGGTGTCGAGGTAGAGAATCGCGCAGCCCCTGCCCATGGCTTCAACCAGCGCTGGGTGCGTGCCTCCGACCTCCGTGGCATGGACGTAGGCATGGCAGCGAGCCTGCAGATCCCCGTAGGCTGCACCATAGACCGCGCCGGCGAAGACGATACGAGGATCCCGCGTGGCCCTCACCTTCCGGATGTACGAGGCGGCATAGGGCGCATCCCCGACGAGGACAAGCTTCCGCCGCGTGGCGCTGCGCTCGAACTCGCGCACGACCAATAGGGCGTTGTTCTCCGGCTCGAGCCGGCTCACGTACAGAAAGTAGCCCCCGGGTTCAACCCCGAGCTCCGCCAGTTTGCTGGTGCGGGGGTGGTCTCGAGGTGGCGCACCGTACCCGATGTAGGTGCTTGGAAGGCCATGGCGTTCCCGGTAGTACGCCTGGATGACCAGCGAGTCCGTCACGACAACATCGGGGCACAGTGAGGCCAAGCGCTCCGAGAGCGCGTACCAAGCCTTGGCGGCCCGGTTCCACTTCCTGCGCTGTCGCTCCAAGCCATCCACGTTGAGCACTGTCGGTATCCCCACGACCCTTGGCCAAAATGAGAAGACGGCGTTGGCGCCGTTGCAGAAGATTGCCGCGTCCGCCGGCCGCAGCAGCAGGTGCAGCGTGGACAGGAACGTGTGAACGGCAGTGTCGGTATACTTGCCGCGCAGAGTTGGAAGCACGACCAGCCGCGCGCCGCGGCACTCCCGGGCGCCGGTGGCGTAGTGTGACCGGCAGTAGACGGTGACCTGGTGGCCGCGCTCCACCAGACGGCCGGCAATCTCCTCGGCGAATGTCTCGAATCCGCCGTAGTTGGCGGGAATGCCGCGGATGCCCAGAAGGGCAATCCTCATGGCAGGGTCCGTCCGATGCTGCTTCGGTGCACGCCGGCGGCCGGCAATTCTCCCGGGCTGGGAAGACGAAGAGGCCTGCTGGCGGGCCGATAGCGGAACCAGCTCGCCATGTAGGAGTCGTCTACGCGCCGACGCGCCTGGATCAGCCGGCGCTTTCGCAGCGTTGCCCTGAAGTCCCGCAGGACCATGCCGAACGCGCGCAGGGAGTGGTGCTCCACCACGATGCAGTAGGCGACGATCCCCAAATCGCGAACGGTGATCCCCAGCAGGTTGCGCGCGTACACCCCGGGCGTGATGTTCTTGATCCGCATCAGGAAGCGGTTCTTGACCGAGTGCATGTTGATCTCGGGAGGCAGCTCGCTACGCATCCCGGGGCGCAGGCTGCGGACGTGGTAGCCAACCGCGCGGGGATCGAAGATGCACCGCCAACCAAGCAGTTGGGCCCGCCAAGCGACATCGGCATCCTCGCGGTACGTGAAAAACTCGGAATCGAAGAACTCACCGTCGACAGAGACATCCTCGATCATCGACCGGCGGTAGAACGCAGCAGCCGCCGTGGCACCGAACACGTATTCGACACGGCTGTAGTGCCCGTTGCACACCTCCATGCAGCCGCGGTCCTTGTGGCGCAGCATCGGCGTGAAGTACATCCCCGTCGAGTCCAGCCGCTGCTTGCCCTCAAGGTTGAAGCTCGCCTCCGCGAGCAACAGCTTCCCGCACACGGTGCCCGCACGGGGATCCAATTGGGCAGCCGCCAGCAGGCGGGTGACGAAGTTCGAGAGAAGCAAGACGTCGGGGTTGAGAGTCAGCACCCAGTCCCCCCCCGACAGCCCGATTGCCTGGTTCTGGGCAGCCGCGAAACCGATGTTGCGCTCGTTGTACACAACGAGGCAACGGTCCTCTAGGCGCTCTAGTATGTCGCAGGTGCCGTCGGTCGAGGCATTGTCGATTACGATCACCTCGAGAGCAGGATGGTCTTGGTCGAGGACGGACTCCAAGCAGCGGCGAATGAACCGGCCGCTGTTGTAGGTGACCACTGTGACGGACACTAAAGGCTGCGTTCGCATTGGTGTCAGTACTTCCCTAAGGGCGAGCTATCCGCGGCTCGGCACAGACCCCTGCGTCGCACCGTCCGGGATAGCCGCGCAGCACCCGAAGCAACATAGCGAGGTGCGCGGAAGCGCGCTCATTCGATCCGAAGGGTCGCCACCAGCTCGCAGCCCGCAGTCCCAGACCGGCGACCACTGCCGCGCGCACCCCGATGGCGGCGCCGCGCGGAAAGTGCTTTCTGGCGTATCGCAACAATCCACCATACCAACCAGCGAGCCTCTGGCCTTCGCCGAGCGTGCCGACTGAGTGCCCCCCCTCGTGGCGGGCCGCGGCGGCCGGAATGTGCCGCAATCGGTACCCCTCGTCCGAGAGCCGCTTGCACAGGTCCACGTCCTCGAACCAAACCGGCCGGAAGGCCTCGTCGAAGCCCCCGATGGAGGCAAGGCAGACCCGCCGAAGTAACAGGAATGCACCCGCCGGCTGCCCGACGTCGCAGTCCTCCCCTAACCGCATGTCCAGCATGCGGTAGCGTCGGTTGACCGGGTTCCGGGACCACAGGCGGTTCGCACCGACGGCCTCCAGTGCGAGCGCGGCGGGAGTCGGTAGCGAGCGCGCGAAGAATCCGGTCTGCGGTCGGCCATCGGGATCGACCAGCACGCCGCCGGCCCCCGCCACTCCCGCTTCCTGACACGCGCGAACCAAGTGCTCTAGGCCCTCCAGCAGCTCGCAGTCGGGGTTCATCAGCAGCACGAAGGGAGACCGGGTCGCGGCAACGCCCTGATTGCATGCCGCCGCGAAACCGAGATTTCGCTCGTTGTCGATCCATACCGCGGACGGATAGCGCCTGCGCACGCCGCGCCAGGACCGTTCCTCCGGGCAGTTGTCGACTACTGCCACCTCGGCTACCCGCCCGGCCAAGGAATCCAAGCAGCGCTCGAGGCAGGCCCCGGACCGGTACGCCACCACAACCGCGGCGACGGGACTCACCATCAGAGGCCCTCCAGGCGCGGTCGGGCAAGCCGGAAGTACCACTTCCACCAGTTGTCCCAGCCGCAGGCGCCCTGCACTTCCGCGATCTCCGACTCACTCGCCAGCAGAGCCGCTACCAAAGCCGCCTCGCCCGAGCGCCCTTCGGCCCGCCAGTGCCGGGACGATTCGGCTAGACCGGAACGCAGTCCGGACAGCCAAGCTCTGGTACGCCCGCGCGATATGGCCAACAGCGCCCAGAGGAGCTGGGCCACCAGCACGGGCTGACCGAAGCGCAGCAGCATCGCCTGGGAATAGTGCTTGGCCAGAATCAGGACTTGGTGGCGTGTCATCCAGCCCACGACTGCATCGCTCCAGCGACCGGCCGTGGCGCTGCCCATATGCCAAGCGAGCGCCTGCGGCTCGTAGACGCCGGCCAGCCCTAGCGACGCGGCACGCAGACCGACCTCGACATCCTCCAGATATGCGAAGAAATCCTCGTCGAACATTCCCGCCCGCTCGAAGAACTCCCGCCGAAACAGCGAGGCAGTGGCGGACGGGAAGAAGGTCGGCCTGCCCCGATCTGAGGCAGAGGTGTCTGGCCTTCCGTGGCACAAGCGCCACGCTACGCCGCCCCGGCAGACCGCATCCCCGGCACCGTCCAGCAAGTCCGGGC
>JAJDWM010000384.1 GCA_022825595.1 Bryobacterales bacterium
GAGCGGTCGAGCTGCCCGTCGACTTCGACACTGGAGTGATGCGCCCGGACTTCCGCGACAGTGACGGGAACCTGTACCTAACAGGCCTGTACGGGTGGGGGACGAAGCGCAAGGCGGTAGGCGGGTTCTACCGGGCACGGCGATCTACGGGGAAGATCCTGGTTCCGACGGAACTGCACGTCAGCCGCAGGGGCATCGACATCACGTTTCTGCACGAACTCGACCCGGCCAGCGCAGGGGATCCTGCCAATTACGCGGTCAAGCGCTGGAACTACAAGTGGCTCAGCCGCTACGGCTCGGATCGCTGGAAGCTGGACGGCGACCGCGGGGTCGAGACCATGGCCGTTCGGTCGGCTAGACTCCTCCCGGACGGTAAGACGGTACGGATTGAGGTGGACGACCTCAGGCCGGTGATGCAGATGATGACCAATGCCAGCATCCGCACAGCCAAGGGAGAGCGGATCGAGGCCGAGATCAGCCACTCTATCCACGTATTGCCGGACGAGCCGGGCACTGCATTCACCGCAGCCCGCAAGTGACGGCAGCTACTGGGCAAGCCCAAACGCATTGGTGGAAGTACGCTTCCCGGCCGGAGGCTGTCCCGCGCGGATCCCCAGCCGGCTAGGACACGACCGCCCGGCCTGGTTGGCGCCGATTCCATGCGCGAGGTCTCGAGTGGACCGGACGGGGTCCGCTGCCGATGGGGCCTTCCAGAACCGGCCACGGCGAGCCGAGACGGAGCGCGTTGCACGTTTCCGTTCGGTATGGCGCGAACCGGCGAGGCTGCGGCCGGACGCGCAGAGTTCATTCAGGCCCCTTCAAGCCGCCGCTTGGTCGATCGGCTCCGTCCGGCCCTGCCGTGCATAAGTGCTTCGCCGTGCCCGCGGCTGTCGGACTGAGCCGTCCCGTCGCCGCCGACCGCAATGCGCAGCAAACAAGCTACTGCCCGGCGGCAGGTTGGTAGACTCAAGGCGATGATCGTCCGGGCCCTGCTCAGCCTTTTCGTCCTTGCCGCGGCTGTCGCACCGGCTCAACAGCGCGAGTTTGAGCCAGACAAGCAGATCGTGTTCAAAGAATTCGAGAATGACCCATTGGAGCTGAACGTCTTTCTGCCGGACGGCTGGAAGGCGGGTGACAGGCGGGCGGCCATCGTCTTTTTCTTCGGTGGAGGCTGGGTCGGCGGGAACCCGTCCCAGTTCTTTCCTCAGAGCGCTTATCTGGCATCGCGCGGGATGGTTGCCATCAGCGCCCAGTACCGGACCCGAGGCAGCCATGGAACAGACCCGGTGCAGTGTGTCATCGACGGGAACTCGGCGGTCCGCTGGATGCGCGCGCACGCTTCGGACTTGGGGATCGATCCAGATCGCATCGCCGCCGGTGGCGGATCCGCTGGTGGGCACGTCGCTGCGGCTACAGGCGTGATCAGCGGCCTTGAGGAGCCGGGTGAGGATTCATCGGTGAGTTCCAGGCCAAACGCCCTCGTGCTCTTCAATCCGGCCACGGACGTGAGCAGTATCCAGCGCTGGGGCGAGAATGCGGAGCGGGGCTCGCCGCTGCACCACGTGGACGCTGGCGACCCGCCAACGATCGTATTCCACGGCAAGGCCGACACCACGGTGCCGTACGACACGGCAGTGGCATTTTGCGACGCCATGCAGCGGGCCGGCAACCGCTGCGACCTCGTCGGCTTTGAGGGCCGCCCGCACGGGTTCTTCAACTACGGCCGCAGCCGGACGATGTACACCAGCACGGTCTGGCACATGGACCGCTTCTTGGCGTCGCTGGGATTCCTCCAAGGTCAACCCACCGTCGGCCGGCCCGGTGATCCGACCTGGTAGCGGCGGGCTCGCCGGGCATGCTGCACTGGCGCTGGCTCTAGCGTTGGCCGCGGTCCCCGCGGCTGCGGAGCAAGGCTGGCCGCCCAAGCGGAGAGTGCCAATAGGTCCGGCTGAGACTCTGTACTACAACGGCAAGATCATCACGATGTGGTCCGAGCGGCCGGTCGTGGAATCCATGACCATCGCCGACGGGCGGCTCCTCGATGTGGGCACGACGCAATTGGTGGGCCGCAAGGCGGGGCCGAGGACCCGCCAAGTCAACCTCAATGGCCAGACCGTGATTCCCGGCCTGATCGACAGCCACGTGCACCCGATCAGGGCTGCCCTGGCGGAGGCTGAGTCGGCGATCCCCGCGCTCGGAAACTTCGACGACCTTAGGAGCTTCGTACAAAGCGCCAAGGGGGAGGGACTGGTGTTCGTGCCCAAGGTCTACTCCACAAGGCTCCGCGAGCGGCGCTACCCGACCAGGTGGGAGATTGACGAGTACTCCGGGGACCGACCGGTCATGCTGGACAACGGATATGCGGCCGTTCTGAACTCGGCCGCCCTGCGCCTGGCGGGAATCTCCGGTGCAACGCCGGACCCTGAGAACGGGAAGCTGATCCGGGACGCGTCGGGAGATCCCACTGGGCTGGTCATAGGGGCTCGGCAACTCGTGGCCCCCCTGCTGCGCCGAAGGACCGCCAGCCACTCTGAGATGGTCGAGGCGCTGGCCCGAATGCAGCTTGGCTACAGCAGTGCGGGCCTGACGAGCGTTGGGGATCGCAGCCAAGGGCCGGACGGCTTACGGGCGTACCAAGAGCTGTGGCGCACAGCCAGGTTGCAGGTTCGAACGACGGTCACTCGGATCGTGAACGCAGAGCGTCCCTTGGCGGACGTGCTTGCGGAGATTCGCGGCGCAGCCATGGTCACCGGCCACGGAGACAACATGCTGCGCATGGGCCCCCTGAAGGTCATCGCGGACGGCGGCATCCTGCTTGGAACGGCCTACCTTAGAACCCCGTACGGACCGAACACGGCGGTCTACGGCTACAAGGACGCCGGCTACCGCGGCGAGCTGCGCATCGAACCCGAGGTCCTCAGCGAGATCGTCCGAACGGCCGAGGCGCTAGGTTGGCAGGTGACGGCCCACACCACCGGCGGGGGGTCCACCGACATCTTGCTCGACGCCTATGCGGAAGTGCACCGCGAATCCTCCATCACGGGCCGCCGGTTCACTTTGACGCACGCAAACTTCCTGCACGGAGAGGCAATCGCACGCTCGGCCGAGATGAGCGTTGCGGTGGACATGCAGCCGGCCTGGTACCACTTCGACGGGCCGGCCCTAGCCGGGGTGTTGGGTCCGCACCGCATGGCAACCCTCCAGCCGTTCCGCTCGATCATAGACGCGGGGGTGGTCGTAGCCGGGGGCTCGGACCACATGGTCAAGCTCGACCCCCGAGAGGCCGTGAACCCCTATGCCCCATTCTTTGGTATGTGGGTGGCCATGACGAGGATCACTGCGGACGAGACAGTACACAACCCGGAGCAGCGCGTGTCCCGCATGGAGGCCCTTCGGATGTGGACCTGGAACGCCGCCTACCTGACGTTTGACGAAGACATCAAGGGATCCCTCGAGCCGGGCAAGCTCGCCGACTTCGTCGTGCTCGACCGGGACATCCTCACCTGCTCGGACGAGGAGTTCCGCGACACGCGCGTGATGGCCACCTTCTTGGGAGGAAGGGAAGTATACCGCTGGGCCCCTTCCCGATAGAGCTCGGCGAGCAGGACTAGGGCACGATTGCCGAGTCCGAATTCGTTCCGGCCGCAGCGGACGACGACACACTGGAGCGAGCTGCGGACGCCGGAGGGCCGGACCAAGAGCCACAGTCCCTGACCGTTGCAGTGCCTACCTGACAGGGCGTTCCAGACGAAGGCGGGCGTGAAGGACCTGTCGGGATGGCGATTTGGAGTCTATGGTTTCGACCGGCCGAAACGCACATCATGCATCCCCCATCCGAATCGGGGAAGGTGCCGTACGGCGCGAAACGTGGCGACTCGTTCAGCCCATCCTGAGAAGGATACTGGTCGCCATTCACGCTCGGTTGCTGGCGAGCTTGGGGCCGGAGAGCGCCCCGTTGCGGGGAAAGGAACAGGTCCGCACGGTCGCCCACCACGGCTGGCCGCGCTCGAGGCTCCCCCAGCCCTGAGGCTACGGCTCGATCACTATCGCCGCCGTCCGCAGTTCGGCACCAGTTCAAATCGGCGCTGTCGCCGATCTCAGTCGCCGCTGGCCGCCGCCAGTCCGCCACCAGACGGCTGCTGGATCTGCATCAGGACATTGCGGGCATCCTCGGCGCTGAAATCCGCAACTCTGGAAGACACGTTCATCGAGCAGAAGCTGGGCCCGCACATTGAGCAGAAGCGCGCTGACTTGTAGCCCTCTTCTGGCAACGTCTCGTCGTGCATGCTGCGCGCCGTTTCTGGGTCTAGAGCCAATTCGAACTGGCGATTCCAGTCAAACTCGAAGCGAGCCTTGGACAGGGCGTCATCCCAAGCGCGCGCACCGGGCCGCTGGCGGGCAACGTCGGCCGCGTGGGCCGCGATCTTATAGGCGATCATGCCTTGCTTGACGTCTTCCTTGTTCGGCAGGCCGAGGTGTTCCTTCGGTGTTACATAGCAGAGCATCGAGGCTCCGTGCCAGCCGATCATGGCGGCTCCGATCGCAGACGTGATGTGGTCATAGCCCGGAGCAATGTCCGTGACGAGAGGCCCTAGGGTGTAGAAGGGTGCCTCGTGGCAGATCTCGCGCTCCTTGTCCACCTGCAGCTTGATCTGATCCATCGGGATGTGCCCCGGGCCCTCGATCATGACCTGCACGTCGTGTTCCCAAGCCTTCGTGGTCAGCTCCCCCAAAGTCTCAAGCTCGGCGAACTGGGCTTCGTCTGAAGCGTCGGCGATCGACCCGGGACGCAGGCCATCTCCCAAGGAGAAGCTGACGTCGTACTTCTGGAAGATCCGACAGATCTCTTCGAAGTGCTCATAGAGCATGTTCTGGCGGTGATGCGCCACCATCCACTCCGCCAGCAGCGATCCGCCCCTGCTGACGATTCCCGTGACGCGCTTAACGGCAAGCGGGACGTGCTGGATCAGCACGCCAGCGTGAATGGTCATATAGTCCACTCCCTGCTCGGCCTGCTCCTCGATCACGTCGCGCATGATCGGCCAGCTCAGATCTTGAATGCGTCCGTTCACCCGGGTCAGCGCCTCGTAGATCGGCACGGTCCCGATCGGCACCGGCGAGCTGCGGATGATGGCCTTGCGGATGGTTGGAATGTCGCCGCCGGTCGAGAGGTCCATCACGGTGTCGGCACCGTAGCGCACCGAGTAGCGCAGCTTCTCCAGCTCGGAATCAATCCCAGAGGTGGTGGCTGAATTCCCGATGTTGGAGTTAACCTTGCAACGCGAGGCCACGCCGATGCACATCGGCTCCAGATTCTCGTGGCGGACGTTGGCCGGAATGATCATCCGACCGCGGGCGACCTCATCCCGCACGGTTGCGGCCGGCAGCTGTTCGCGCTTCGCCACGTACGCCATTTCCTCCGTGACGATCCCGCGACGTGCGTAGTGCATCTGCGTCCGCACTCGATCCCCCGCACGTTTTGCCACCCACTCCGTTCTCATTTGCCCTCCGGTGCCCGCCTTCCTTGCCTCTTGGCTGCTTCATTATCTCACTGCGGCCCCCCGGATGCAGCCGGGGCCCGCCTCGGAAGCAGGCCCGTTGAACCTTGAGGCCAAGTGAGCGATAGTAATGGGCTTCCCCGAAACCATGCGCGTTCGCATCCTGCACCACGACCGCTGTTTCGACGGGGCGTGTTCTGCGGCGCTCTTCGGTAGCTACGTGCGGCACTCGCTGGCGCCGCGCGCAGAGATCGCCTTCCGTGGACTGCTCCACCGGGCCAACCAGCTCTTCGACGAGAGAGACTTCGACGGGGACTTGAACGCTATCGTCGACTTCAAGTACTCCCCGTCGAAACGCGTGTCTTGGTGGTTCGACCACCACCAGAGTGCCTTCCTGAGCCCCGAGGACGAGGAGAACTACCGCAACGACCGCTCAGGCACCAAGTTCTTTGACCCAGGGTACCGATCCTGCACGAAATTCATTGCCGACATCCTGTCGTCAAGGTTCAGCTTCGACTGCAGCCATATGTCCGATCTGATCCACTGGGCAGACATCCTCGACGGCGCGCAGTACGAGAGCGCCCGGGCTGCCATCGAAATGAAGGAACCTGCCCTGCAGCTCAACCTCGTGATCGAGTCGGCCGACCCGAACGCGACAGGCAGCATCATTCCGCTGCTGGAGCGCGAACCGCTGAATGCGATTGTCCGACGTCCGGAGATCGCGAGCCAGTTCGAGCGGCTCTTCGAGGCTCACCTGCGGACGATCGACACGATCCGGGAACGGACCGTCTGCCGCAACGGCGTCGTCTTCTTCGACCTGGTGGGCACCGGCCTGCGCGGATACAACAAGTTCGTGCCGTACTTCCTGCATCCGGACAGTGTGTACACAGTCTCCCTGTTGGACGGCGGCTTCCGGGCCAAGGTCTCGGTCGGCTCGAACCCTTGGGCCCCGCAGCCTCCGGACCGCAACCTTGCTGAGCTCTGCGAGCGCTACGGGGGAGGTGGGCATCCGCGCGTCGGAGCTATCAGCTTCCCGCCGGACGCGTTCGGGACGGCACGGTCGGCCGCCATGGAAATCGTCGAGATGCTCTCGAGCTCTTGAGCCGGGCAGTTCGGGCGAGGCCTAGCCGGGCTTGGTGATGCCCACGCTGTCCATCCCGACCACGGACACTCCGGCGCGGTCCGCGCGAGCCATTACGCGCGGCTTGTCAAGGAGCAGCGTTCGGCCGGCGTCAACAGCCACGGCCGTGGCGTTTGCGGAACGCATCGCACGGATCGTCCGCGGCCCGATGACTGGCACATCGAAACGCATGTCCTGATTTGGCTTCGCAACCTTGACGAGCGTGAGACGGCGGCCGTTGGCGAGTGAAGCGGCTCGCTCCAAGACCGCGTCAGTGCCTTCCATGGCCTCGACCGCAACACATGCCTGGTCGCAGATCGCAACGCTCTGCCCGATATCGTGCGCCGCCAGCGCGCGGGCTATCTCTCTCCCGTAGCGGATGTCCTTCCTCTCGGCCCTTGAAGGCGACCGTCGGCCGTTCGCGCCTGCTCGCGCCAGGCTATCCCTCAGGAAGTACGTCGAGTCGAGGATCCGTATACCCTCGCCCTCCAAGACGCCAGCGACGGCGCCCAGCAGCGAGTCCGTGTTCTTGCGTCGGAGGGCATTGAGCACCTTCAGCAACCTCCAGTCCGGACGGATGGCCGAATAGATCCGCCGGTGCTGGATGCGGCCGTTCATCACCGCCTCCCTCACTCCTTGGGAGCGGAGCGCCCGAACCAGCTTGGAGAGCTCGCCCAGCGAGACCCACTCGCAGCCGTCCGCAAGGCGCTCGACCTCCACCGAGGCCTCCTCCCGGACGGCCACGGCGAAGACGGTATGACCCAGCGCCCGCGCGGCGCGGAGCGTCAGCAGCGGGAATTCCCCGCCGCCCGCGATGAGACCGTAGGTCAATGCACGAAGCCCCGCTCGGATTGGGCGACGAATTCCCGCAAACGGCGTACGCCCGGCGAGCCAGGAAGCTCGTCCTCCATTCGCGCCATTGCCTGCTCGGTGTTCAGCCCGGACTTCGTCAGTATTCGGAATGCCTTGTGGAGCGCATCGATCTCGGCGGGCGCGAACTCCCGGCGCCTCAGGCCGATCCTGTTGACGCCGACAGTACGCGCGCTCCGCTCGCTGACCACGACCGCGTAGGGCAGCACGTCCTGTGTGATCACGCTGAATCCCCCGATGTAGCTGTGCGTCCCGACACGGCAGTACTGGTGGACACCGCAATGGGCTCCGACCACCCCGTAGTCTTCGATGGTCACGTGGCCGGCCATCGTTGCGGCGTGGCCGAGGATGCAGCGAGAACCTATTGTGCAGTCGTGGGCAACGTGCGCGTAAGCTTGGAGCAAGTTCTCGTCACCGATGCGGGTCAGGCTCCCTCCACCCTCCGTGCCGCGGTGAATCGTGCAGAACTCGCGGACCAAGTTCCTGTCGCCGATCACCGTGCGGGAGGGCTCACCCCGGTACTTGAGATCTTGCGGCGCGATGCCGACGGTGGAGTACGGCTGAAACTCGTTCCCTTCCCCGATTTCGGTACGCCCGTCCACGTAGACATGCGCCACTAGGCGCGTACGTGGCCCGATACAGACATGCCCGCCCACGATGCAATAGGGCCCAACCTCAGCGCTGCTGTCGACGTTGGCCCCGGGGGTGACGATAGCCGTGGGGTGGATCGCCATCAGGCAGTCGCTGAGGGCTTGTCAGCGATGCTGCACATGAGCACGGCCTGCGCGACCAGTTTCCCGGCCACATAGGCGCGCCCCCCCATCTTGACCACTGGCCCGCGCCTTCGCAGGATCTCGAGTTCCATCCGCAACTGGTCACCGGGCGTCACCGGGCTGCGAAAGCGGCACTGGTCAATGGACGTGAACAGCACAACCTTGCGGTCCCGGTCCTTGATGGACGACAGTGCCAGCACGCCGCCGCACTGGGCCATGGCCTCCACGATCAGCACGCCGGGCATGATCGGATAGTCGGGGAAATGCCCTTGGAAGAACGGCTCGTTGGCGGAGACGTTCTTGAGCCCAACCACCTGCCCCTCGGACATCTCGATGATCCGGTCCACCAGCAGCATCGGGTACCGGTGAGGGAGGATTTCCCGAATCTGCGGAAGGTCGAGCATGGAACTGAACTGCGGCTGGCCGCCGCGTTGGCGCGACCAAGAATACCATCGTAGACTCGCTGGCTGCTGCGATGCAGGCAGGCGTACCACCCACGTCAGGAGACCCTTGCAAGGTCGCGGGCACCCTCCGGCAGATCCGTTCCTGCCGCTCGCCGCTCGAGTGCCACCAATAGGATTCCAAGGGCGACACTTGCGACGCCCGCGAGCAGCCCGGCCGGCAGGGCCTCCCCCAAGATCAGCGCGCTGAAGACGACGCCAAATAGCGGGGTGGGGAACACAAACACAGACAGCAGCCCTGGAGAGTGGGCCTCGAGCAGCCGGATCCACATCACGAACGCGAAACCGACAACTGCAAGGGAGCAGTAGAGCCACGACATCAGGGCTTCCACCGTGAGCGGTCCGACCATCAGCGGCTCGGCGGCTAGGGCGCACGGCAAGAAGACGGGAAGCGAGAACCCCACCTGCCAGAAGATGGCGCGGACCGGGTGAATCCACTGCACCAAGCGCTGTGTGTACACCATGCGGGCTCCAATCAGCGCTGCGGTGACCAAGGCGAGCACATTGCCGAGCATCGGACGTGCGGCCACGGAGGGATCCGGGTCCGTCAGCATGACAACTGCGACGCCCCCGAACGAGAGCGCCAGACCAGCCGCCCGGCGAGAAGAAATCCGGTCTCCCGGCACGTAGAAGTGGGCGAGGGTATTGATGAATACGGGCGCGGCGTTCAGCAGGACAGCGGCGAATCCTGCCGAAGTCCAGTCCACGCTGAGATTCAGAAGGATGATCTGGATGCCGAACAACACGCCAAGCTTGGCCAGGGGCCGCACCTCGGTCTCAAGCAGCCTAAGCCTTACGCCGCCCTTTCGAGCCCAAAGCCAGAGCACGGGCCAGCCCAGCAGCATCCGCCAGAACGCGTTCCAGACAGGGGGGAACGCCGACAGCGCGACCTTGATCCCGACAATGTTGAGCCCCCACATAGCCGATATGAGCACGGCCCCCACGGCCGCGCCGCGGCTGAGGCGGCGGGAGACGCTACCGCCCACGACGCCCAGCGTTCCCACGGATTCCGGTGACGATCCCAATGCCCGCAGCGACAGCGACAGCGCCGACAGCCAATCGCATGGTGATCCTCTCGCCGAACAGCGCAGCTGAGAGCAGGACGCCGAATACTGGCACGGTGAAGCCGTACATCGCGAGATCCCCGGCGCTGTAGTCCTGCAGAAGGCTGGTCCACGCGACGAAGCAGAATCCGGCCACGACCACCGCCTGGTAGAGCATCGCAATTACCGGGCCCACGGTCAGCGGCTGCACGAGGGGCTCCTCGAGCACGGCGGCTATCCCCAGAAACAGGGGCAGCGAAGCCACCATTTGCCAAACGACGGGCCTTAGCGGACCCGTCCTGTTCACGAGGCTCTGTGTGTAAACGATCCGGGACGCCAGCAACAGCGAAGAGGCCAGCATGAGGGCGTTGCCCAACGCAGGATCCGGAGCCAAGCCCGCTTCGGGCCGCCCCTGCAGCACATGCACGATGCCCCCGAAGGCGACTGCCAGGCCCAGCAGTCGCCGAGGGGTGATGCGGTCACTCGGGACGTATCTGTGGCTGATTAGGTTGACAAGCACGGGGTTGGTGTTGAGAAGGATCACTGCGTAAGCCGGCGACGTGTAGAACACCGCTAGGTTGAACAGCGCAATCTGGGCTGTGAACAGGATGCCGAGCACCAGAAAGGGGCGGCCCTCACCGCGGGCCGGGAGCAGCTGGTCGTTTCGCAGGATGCCCCACGCGGCAACCACCGCCGAACCGATCAGCATCCGCCAGAAGGCGCTCCAGAAAGGAGGGATGGCCGCCAGTCCAAACTTGATCGAGACGATGTTGCCGCTCCAAAGGAAGCTGACCAACAGGGCGATCAGGCCGGCCCTTACGGTAAGAGGCCGCGTGACAGTCGCGCGTGCACGGCGTGGGTCCATCTGGCGTGTTCTCCCCACGGTAGCGCCTCGGCCCCGAGACCCTCGGCCCGAGGGGCGACTGGACGGGTCCCGCGACTCGGCCGCACCTTCTCCACTTCCGTGCCACTAAGGTCAGGTCGTGCCGTTTCGCAGTCCGTCCTGAAGCAATTCCGCCAAGTGCCGCGCGCGTCGCGCCGTGAAGTGGTCAATCTGCTGGCGGCAGGAGGCGCCGCACACGGCGATCTCCGCTCCCCGAGCGGCCGCTTCGACCGCCGGGAAGAGGCGCTCCGCCCCGATCTTCCGCGAAATCTCGTAGTGCCCCTTCTCGAATCCGAATGAGCCCGCCATGCCGCAGCATCCGGATGCCACTTCTTCCACTTGGTGTCCCGGCACGAGGCGCAAGGCGCGCAGCGCAGGCTCCGTCCCGATCAGTGCCTTCTGGTGGCAGTGCCCGTGGAACACCACGTTGCGCTCGAGGCGACGCCAAGCAATATCGAGCTCGCCGCGCTCGTGCAGATCCGCGAGAAACTCCTCAAGCATCAATGCTCGGGCGGCCACTCCGGCAGTACCCGGCGAAGCGACGAGTTCCGGATACTCCTCGCGCAGGGTCAGCAGGCAGCTCGGCTCGCATCCGATGATCGGCATCTCCTGCGATGCCGGCCCTTCCAGAGCGTGCACGTTCTGCTCCGCTGCCTCCCGGGCGTCCTCCAACAGCCCGTGGGACAGCATCGGGCGTCCACAGCAGCGGTGAGGGACCAAGCGCACCTCGTAGCCAGCCGCTTCCAGCAGCTCAACGGCCGCTTTGCCCACCTGCGGATAGTTGAACTGCATGAAGCAGTCGTCGAACAGCACGACCGGTCCCCGCCGGGCCACGCCGGCGGCGGCTGGGCGGCGCCGGAACCAGTGCCTGAAAGGCCGCCGCGCAAGCGGCGGCAGCGGGCGCCTCCGGTCCACCTGCAGCAATGCCTCGTTGAGCCAGCGGACGGGAGGCAGTGCTGCAAGGGCATTGAAAAGCCGGGGCACACGCCCCGCGATGCGGTAGACCCGCTCGATGTGGCCGAATGCCCTCGCCTTGAGAGGCACGCCATGGCGGGCATAGAACTGCGAGAGCCACTCGTACTTGATCTTGGCCATGTCAACGTTCGACGGGCACTCTGTCTTGCAGGCCTTGCAGGCCAAGCACAGGTCCAGTACGTCGTACATCCGGCGCGATGTGAACTCCTGCGCGGGAAGGGTGCCCGAAAGGGCCGCGCGAAGCGCATTCGCGCGCCCGCGGGTGGAGTGCTCCTCGTCCATCGTGGCGTGGTAGGACGGGCACATCGTGCCGGCCATTCGCTTGCGGCACACTCCAGCCCCGTT
>JAJDWM010000647.1 GCA_022825595.1 Bryobacterales bacterium
CGGATTTCCCAAGCCCGACAGCGAACACAATTCGGACAACCCGCCCGCAGCTTGGCGCTGTCGTTCCTGCCGCAAGCCCCCTGCCGAGGAGCTAGGCTGGCCAAGGCTGGGATGCCCACCGAAATGCCACTCCAGCGCAACCGCCAACTCGAGCGGCGAGCGGTGCGCCTGAACTCGACCGTCGTAACCGTATTGCCAGTGACGACCAGTTCTAGATGGCTGGTGCTGGGTTTGCCTGCATACCGCGTACGCATGTCGGCATTCTCGGCACTGTCGCGCGCAATCTGCCATTGCACGTACACGCCCGAGCCTCTCGCGGCTGGACGGTCGGCGAAATTGGTGCCCAAGTAGCCCGAAGAATCGTTCGCCGCGACCACGCTAGGAAACAGCGAGGCGGTTTCCGCCTCGAAGTGATCCGGCCCGTCCAGATCGACGACCCACTCGGCGACTGCATAGCGTCCCGGCTCCACGGGATCGACGCCGAAACCTCGACTCCGGACCCCCGTCCGCCCAAGTCCAACAGCCAAGCTGTACGGACGGCTTCCTTGGAAGCGTACGGCGTCTCGTAGGATCAGGGTCCGTGCAAGGCCTCCGATGAGAGGTGACACCAGTGCCCAGATGGACCTGCAAAGTCTTCGCGAGCGCTTCGACCAAGTGTTCTTCGATACCTCGCCATCGCGCCGTCCCGATCCACGCCTTCTACACCGTCCCGGCGCCGCTTCCAGTAGCGCACGCTCGCTCTCGACCTGTCACTAGCAAGATTGATAGGGACAGGGCAACGAACCGCGGAAATCCCGTTCGGGGTTGAGGAGGAGAGCGAGCGGGCAGCCCTTGGGCACTCCCGTTCCCCCAAGTGCTGATGGGACGGTTCGGCCCTGTTGTGTTGTCGTCTTGCTGCTCGGTTCGATGGATAGTCGACGAGCCCGGCTAGCGATGGACCCCCGAAGCCTCGCAGCTTGTCTTCGACCAGCTGGGATGGCGTGACCTGCCCTTCCCATTCAACAGCTTCCTGCAGAAGCCTCTTGCTGCTCTCGCGTCCCTGCGGAGCGTGAAGAAAAGAACCAGCACATCTTCATCCCGGCCAACCGCTCGCCAGAGACAGCGCCACTCTCCGCGGATCGAGGTGCAGATCTCATCCACAGCCCAGGCGGTTCCAAGCAGGCCTTGGCGATGGCGCAGAGCACGGGCGCAGGCGGGGCCGAACTTGAGGCACCCCTTGCGAACGGTCTCGTGCGAGACCCACACGCCACGCACAGCGAGACGATCTTCGATATCGCGCAAGCTCAGGCAGCAGCGATGGCAGAGTCTCACGGCATGACCCATGGTGGGCGACGGGAAGCGGTGACCTCGATAGCGGCATTCGATGGATCAATCGTCGTCGTCCGAAGCCGAGTTGACAGTTCTCCCAGTCTGTTGTGGCTCGCTTCTCCTGTCGCTTCGACCAACCACGTCCTGACATCGCTCTCTCCTGTCAGCAAGCCAGTCCTGCGTCGGCCGCGAATCGACGACCGCCAACTTCGAGTTCAAGGCCCTTGGGTCATTGGGAGCGACTTTCGCCGCGAGAGGGCGGCTCCAAGTCGTCGCGCCCAACTACCGTCAGGCCGTCCAACCCGTCCAGCGGGGTCAGATCCTCGATCCCGCTTCCGCCGACATGCACCCAGACCAGCGACTGAAGCCCCCTCAGCGGCCGCAGGTCGCCCACCGCATTGCCTCGCAGGTCCAGCCGCCGCAACCCTGACAGGCCCGAGAGAGCGCCCAGACTCTCGACCGCGTTGCCGGCGAGACCTAGGTCCGCCAGTCCCTTCAGTCCCGAGAGCGCGTGCAGCTCCGACAGGCCATTGCCGCCAAGCGCCAGGGACCGCAAGCGTGCCAGCCCCGCCAGCGGCTGCAGGTCCTGAACGCGGTTCGCTCTGAGCTCCAGTGCCTCGAGGGCGGCCAGCGAAGCCAGCGGCCACAAGTCCGCGATCCGGTTGCGGTCCAATCGGAGCACGGTGAGACCGCCCAGTCCCGCCAACGGCCGCAGGTCCGCGATCCGATTGTCTCCTAGGCTCAGCTCGGTCAAGGACGACAGCCCTGCCAGCGGCCACAGATCCTCGATGCCGTTGTTCCGCAGCGAAAGGCGCTGTAGGCGCAGCAGCGGGGCCAGCCCTTGCAGGTTCCGTGCCGCCCCGTCCAGGTTCAGCGACTCAAGCGCGGGCAGGTCCGCCAACGGCCGCAGGTCCGCCAACGGGTTGAAGCCGAGGTCGAGATCCTTCAGGCGGACCGCCCGCTCAAGCCCCGACAGGTCCCGGATCCCGGCATTGCGGGCCGTCAGTTCTTCCAGCCCGGCGAGATCTTGTGTGCTCACCGCCTCCCCGGTATCCAAGCTCAAGGCCGCCCCGACCGCGGCCCGAAGGGCGGGGTCCGCGATGGCTGGCAGGTTGACAGCCCGCGCCGTCGGGTCGGAACCCGGCTTCTTACCCGGCACCTCGGCCGCCGCTTCCGTCAGCCGGTAGGCGAGCACTTGGCCGCTCTCCCAGCCCGTCGCAAGCAGCGCCCAGTTGCCCGACCACAGCCCCGTCGGATCGGTGTCGCCCGCGCTCACCTCGATGTCCCGCCGGAGATCGCGACCGCCATCCGACAGGCGGTAGGCGAACACCCGCTCCCGCCAGTCCGCCACCCACAGCGTCTGGCCGTCCGACCACAGTCCCGCCGGCATCAGGTTCCCGGCAGCGAGCCGGATGTCGCGGCCTGCCTCCCGCCTCCCACCCGACAGCCGATAGGCATGCACCGTGCCGCCGAGCCACTCCGACACCCAGACCGTTTCGCCGTCCGACCACACCCCGCCCGGTGCCGCGTTCTGCTCCACCGCCAGGTCCCGGTCCGACAGCCGTGATCCGTCCGAGAGCCGGTGGGCCCGCAGGCCCCCGCCCAGGTGCGCCACCCACAGCGTCTGGCCGTCCGACCACAGCCCCATCGGGGACGCTTGCGTCAAGATGTCCTTCTCGGCTTCCCTCTCACCGTCCTCGCGCCGGTAGGCGTACAGCCTCGCGTCGGCCAGGTCAGCCACCCAGGCCGTTTCCCCGTCCGACCAGATGCCGCTCGGGCTGTCGTTCTCCGGCATCAGCGAGAAGCCCTCTCCTGCCGCCTCGGGTGCGGACTCGCCGCCGGTGATTGTCAGCGTCGCCGTCCCGATCACCACTCCGCTGTGGGTCGCCTCGATCCTCACCGTCTCGTCGTCTTCCCGTTCGGATTCCGCGACCGCCGTCAGCAACGTCGTCACCCGTCGTCTTCCGGCTCGCAGCGTCAGGGACTCGGCCGACACGGTGTAGTCCGTGCCCTTCGTTGCCGTGCTCCCCGAGAAGCCCAGCGTGATGGTCTGTCCCTCCGCAAACGTTACGCCGTTAGTAGTCCGCACGCGGACGCTCGCGGTCTCGCCCTCCGCCACGCTGGCGGGATCGACCGATACCGCGAACTCCGCCTCGTCGTTCTCCTCCAGAACGACCTGCGCGGAACGTCCGTCCTCCGACACCCGGTACCCTTCGCCGTCCTCCAGCGTGATCGTGACGGTCAGGTCCTCCCGCACGACCTTGTCGTCAGACTTGCTGAAGCTGGGAGTCTTGCTCGACATTCCCGCGCGAAAGACCGTGTGCTGGGTGACGGACTGCGACTGGTCGCTCCTTTCCCAGCGGACCCCCACTCGCAGGCTCTCCGCCGCTGGGTCCGTGAGCGATATCCGGAACTCCGCCCGTTCCCCCTCGGACACGCGGCTGGCTACCGCGGCGACCGACGCGACCGGCAGGCTGGCCCGGGTCACCGTCACCGTGTAGGTCCTCGCCGTCTTGCCGTCCCCGGCCGTGACCGTGACCGTGACCGTGTTGTCGCCCTCGGCGAGCCTCACCTCGGGCCCCGGGGCCATTTCCACGGACGCTTCCGGATGGCTGGCCATCGCCGTCACCGTTGTCGTATCCACCGAATTGGCCACGCTTGCCGCGTAGGTGGTCGTCTCGGTGAAGAATGGCCCGATGTCCACGCCCGAAAGGCTGAGGGATCTCAGGTTCGCGCCGTGCGAGATGGAGTTGATGGTCACGGTCGCGGAGCTGATTGCCGAACCCTTGTGCGACGCTGCGATCGTCACCGTCTCGGCTCCTTCATCCTCCTGGTCGACCGCTGCCGTCAGCGTCGCTGTCGCCGAGAACCTGGGCGAGCTGCCAAACGCGTTCAACGTCAGCGAAGTTGGCAGGTCCGCGTAGTCCGAAGGGGACGCCGTGCCCGACACGGACAGGGCAATCGTCTGGGGCTGGCGGAAGGTCACCCCGTTAGTGATCGCCACCAAGATCGTCGCCGTCTCGCCCTCCGCGATCTCCGCGGGCTCCACCGACACCGCAAACTCCGGAGCGTCGTTCTCTTCCAGTACTACCGTCGCCGAGGCGCTCTCCTCCGATACCGTATAGCCTTCGCCCTCCGCCAGCGTCCACGTCACCGTGACGTCGTCCTCCACCACCGCGTTGTCATGCACCCTGGTGCTGAAGACCTTGCTGCCCTGACCGGGCTCCAGATGGATCTCGATGGATGAGGCCTCGGCCCGCTTGCTGGTCCAGGTGCTGGCCCGCACGGTCAGCACCTCGCTCATCCGTCCCGTGCGCGAGACCCTGAATTCGGCAGGCTCTCCCTCCGCCGCCGTGCTTGCCACCGCGACGATTGAGACCGATACCGTCTCGTTGGTGCTCCCGCTGCCAGCGGCCGACCAGTCGCTGGCTCCCTCGTCGTTGCTCGCCAGCACGCGCACCTGGTGGGCAGTGTCCGGCTGCAGCCCCGCGATCGTCGCAGTCGTGCCGGCCACTCCCTGCGGGCCGCTGCTCCAGTCCCCGCTCGCACCCTCGCGGTACTGCACGTCGTAGCCCATGATCGCCGGCCTGCCCTCGTTCGGCGGGGGGACCCACGTAACCGACAGGCTCGTCGCGCTGCCCGCAACCGCGGTCAGAGTCGGTGCCGCCGGGGCGGCCGGGGGCTCGTCCTCGTCCGTGACGGAGACGGTCACCGCGGCCGTGTCCGTCCCGCCGTTGCCGTCATCGGCCTTGACCGTCACCGAGTAGCTCGCCTTGGCCTCGTGGTCGTAATTCACCCCGGCCTTCGCCTGCAGCTGTCCCGTCGCCTCCACAATGTCGAAGGAGCCTGCATCGGTCCCCTCCAGCGTGTAGACCAGCGGGTCGGAATCGCCGTCAGTCGCCGAGACCGGTGCCCCGATGGCGGTGCCGGCGGCGGTGTTTTCCGCCAGGCTGCGCGTCGCCGTGGTGCCGCTGAACTCCGGCGCTCTGTTCTGCCGGGTGCTCCCGCTGCCAGCGGCCGACCAGTCGCTGGCTCCCTCGTCGTTGCTCGCCAGCACGCGTGACTGGTAGGTCGTGTCCGGCTGCAGCCCGTCGATCGTCGCAGTCGTGGCGGCCACGCCCTGCGGGCCGCTGCTCCAGTCCCCGCTCGCACCCTCGCGGTACTGCACGTCGTAGCCCGTGATCGCTGGCTTGCCCTCGTTCGGAGGGGGGACCCACGTAACCGACAGGCTCGTCGCGCTGCCCGCCACCGCGATCAGAGTCGGTGCTGTCGGTGCCGACGGGGGCTCATCCCGGTCCTCAAGGGTGACGCGCAGATCCGCCATCACAGATGTCTCGCCACGCGTGACTTGGACTGAGACCTCATAC
>JAJDWM010000413.1 GCA_022825595.1 Bryobacterales bacterium
CCTGGATTTGAGAGTGCCAGAACCCAGAGTCTAACGGCGTTGGTTCCGTAGGTATCGTGCAGGTGTCGCATGCGATTCCAGGCATGTATGCGGTATGGGGCCTGCAGAGTAGCGAGGTAGGGAGGCGGTCCAGATTCGTCAAGCAACAGGCTGGTCAACGAGTCGTCACCTCGCACCGGGCCAAAGATGTACATGCTCGTGCGGCGAATGTCGAAGGCCCAGAATGCCCGCATGAACGAATCGACGAAGACCCATCGCACGACTGCGGTGCGCTCCCGCGGATACGCGACCACTTTCGCCGTTCCGGTCGTACCAGAAGTGCTGACCAGCCGAACCGATCCTCCCGTTGGGACCGACGAAGGGACCTTCACCTGCGGAACGCTACTTGTCAGCTCCGTGTCCGGTCGAATGCGGAGCCGCCGCCGCAAACGCAGCCAATGTTGATGGTGGTACCGCACCCTCAGACGGTGCCGTGCCTCTCCAAGGCCACCGCCTATCCGCAGGGCGACGGCAACCAGGCGTCGGAGGGCGTCGTTGAACGCGCCGCGCATCAGGATCCGCGCACCACCGCCTCGACTGTGCTGACGTAGCGATCTCTGATGGCGGCGAGGTCTTGTCGCCAAAGCAGCGCCGGATCATACGTGATCGTCATTCGCGTTCGCCCGTGGAACGTGAGGGCGGCGAGCATCAGGGCGTGTCGCCGGTGCATTGCTCCCACCACCGCAACCTTCCGCACATCGGTGAAGACCGGGTCGGTCTGGCCCGGCCACCTTTGGACATGGCTGAACGAGGCTGAGCCCATGTCTGCCCACGGCCGGTTCAGGTAGCCTCGCACGAGACGGCTCCCATACCGAAAAAGAGCCCGGGTCGGGAACGTCTGCTCTGGAATGACCCACTCGCCACGCTCCCGCGCCGCTCTGATCTGGGACCGAACGGCGCGGCACTTGTCTGCAAGCGCGAGGCCGTCTGCGTAGGTGCGGCGCACACGAATCCGGCTTGACGCATTACCGAACCCGTGGAACGGTTCCCTCCGGATGTTTACGGGGAGCCAGACACCTACGTTCCGCCGGCCATCGTCATGGACGCGATTCCACCAGTGCAGTGTCTCCAAAAACGCCACTGTCAGCACATCGTTGAACGTGAATCCGTCGCCTTTGGAGGTAAGGCCGGAGAGCCCTCTGGCCGCCAGCGTGAAGGTTGTCCAGCGCCTTTCGGAGGACGCCGGCGAGGGACGAGTCCACACTGGTGCACATCGGTGCCAATCCGGATTCCGCTTGGCTCCGGCAGGGGCGTGGGCCAGAGCTGGGGGCCCTGATTCAGTCGGGACGGCGCAGGCACGGTCGAGGCCTGCGGCCACGCGCAGCTGGTGTCGAATCCATCCCAAGGCACTCAGCAGGTCCGCTGCGCAGTGATGAATCCTGGTAACGAGGCACCCCGACCCGTCTGCGCCGCTACCCATCCAGACCTGTCGGATCGGAGGCCCCGTGGCGACGTTCAACCGACCCCGCAGGAAAGAGTCGATGTGGTTCATTTCTCTCTCTCTGCGAACGGCTCGAAACGCGGACCGGCAGGTCTCCGCCCCAAGCCGAACCCATCGGCCGTCGACAACCTTGCACCCCGTCGTCGGGTATCGGTTGCGTGCACTGTCTGCCCCGCGAGCAAGGCTCTCCGGGCTGATCTTGCGTTCGAACTCGAGCAGCAGGGCGAAATCTAGCGGCCGGAGCTCCGTGTCCATCAGCACGCAGACCAAGTCAAGCGTGGTGAGATCGTGGTTGGGCATCGGGAATCGGCAACGCTTCGTCGATCTGGATGTCGCGCATCGGAATCAGCCTGCCAGCCACGCTTGGGGCCGACTCAACGAACTGGAGCAGCTCGATCCAGCCCAGGTAGGGGCGCATGTGATGCGACCTGTGCATCGACAATCCGAGTGAGAACCAGTACATCAGTCGGCCGTAGTAGTTGTGAGACCGGGAAGCGGCGTCTCCCGTAGAGAATCCCTCGTGCGTCTTGAAGGCAAACGGATACCAGAGCAGGAGCGAAACGATCACGAGCAGGGGAATCATTCCGAAGGCGAGCCTTTGCGGGCCAACCACGGCTAGGATCGGGAGGTAGATCAGGGCGATGCCCGCGTAGTTAAGGAGCAGTTCGCGAACGTGGGCGGTGTCTATGCTCTGGCGCCTGCGCAGCCAAAGGAGCCAATGGTGGGGCATTGCCACCGCCCGAAGCGGGATCTCCCATTCGCGACCTTGGCGTGGAGTGATGTAGTGATCCGGGTCGCGGCCCGGTTCGTTGGTGTGCCGGTGGTGCAGCAAGTGGGTCTTGCGGAAGTTGGTGAATGGCACCATGCACGGGACCAACGCCAAGCGTCCCCACCAGAGATTGGACCGTGGTGTCCTTCCCATCAAGCCATGCACGGCCTCGTGAGCCATTACGGTGCCCAAGAACGCCAGGTAGGACCGAACGAGGACGTCAGCCGTGTATTGCCACGGGCCCGCCGGCTCGAGGAACAGCCCGCCCAGACTTGCCGCCACAACGGCGCAGGTCGCGAACCTGCTGAGCCTGTAGAGACGACGGCGCTTCCAGACCCTAGTGCCCGACCTTGCAGGCTGCGCATCCTCCTCGGATGCGCCGCGAACTGGCGTTTCCGCAGCTGGCCTCATTCGGAAGCACCTTCCTAAGGTAGACTCCTGTGACAGGGCTGGTTCGCTCCGTTGAGCACGGGTCCTACTGCCCTCGCTGATAAGCGGGTCTCAGTATAAGGGCCCGCGAACGAGACGCAACTCTAGGCCAGAGTCGCCGACACTACATGCCCTCGACGGAAGGCCGCGCCTCCGCTGCCTAAGAGGGGAGAGAGAGGCGAAAGGAGAGTGGCAGAGCAGCGCGCCGGTGCGCCCGGTTTGCGGAAACTACCGCTCGCCCACCCACTTGGACGGGAAGTCAAGGTGACAGGAATCTACTGCTTGGCTCCCGACTAGAGTGCGAAGCAACAGGGGTCGAATCCGCGAGTGGCCTGCTCCCGACCCACCACAGATTGGACCGGCGGGCCTCGGCCCAACTGTCCTTCGCAGTGCTGCCCGACTACGCAGTGCAGCTGCGGCACGGGCCGGCGGGCTACGCGTCGCGGCGCGAGGCCAGCGCGATCGCTTCGTCCGCTGCGTTCTTAGTGCGATAGTCCGCTATCAGCTGGTCCACTCCGACGACCTCGGTCGGGTATTTGCCTGTGTAGCACGAGTAGCAGTACTGGCCGTCCGCGTCAGCGATGGCCGTCTTCAGTCCCCTTAGGGAAAGATAACCGAGCGAATCGGCGCCCGTGTGCCGGCGGATCTCCTCCACAGACATGCGATTTGCGATCAGGTCGTTCCGGTCCGGCGTGTCAACCCCGTAGTAGCAAGAGGCGATGGTCGGAGGGCATGAAATCCGAACATGAACCTCCGTAGCCCCGGCGTCGCGCATGATTGTGACGATCTTGCGGCTGGTCGTGCCACGCACCAACGAGTCGTCGACGAGCACTACCCGCTGGCCCCGGACCAGGCGACCTACCGGGTTCAGCTTGAGCTTGACCCCGAAATTGCGGATGGACTGCTTGGGCTCGATGAACGTGCGACCCACGTAGTGGTTTCGGATCAGGCCGAGGGTAAACGGCAGGCCCGATTCCTTGGCGAATCCGAGGGCCGCCGCGTTTCCCGAGTCCGGGACCGGCACGACACAGTCGGCGGCCACCGGGCATTCCCGCGCCAAGAACCGCCCTAGGTTCTCCCGGCACTTGTGAACGGACCGGCCGAAGACCATCGAGTCCGGCCGCGAGAAGTACACGTGCTCGAACGCACACTGGGAGAGCCTCTCCGCCGGGGCGACGAATCGCTGGCGCACTACCCCCTCGTCTGACACGATGACCATCTCGCCAGGGTCTACGTCGTCGACGTACTTGGCGCCGATCAGGTCGAACGCGCACGTCTCCGAAGCAAAGACGTGGACTTGCTTGCCCTTGTGGAGCATCGTGCCGTGGGCCAGCGGGCGAAAGCCGCGCTTGTCGCGGGCAACGATGATGCTGTCCTTGCTCAGCAGCGCCAGCGAGTACGCGCCCTCCAACCGCAGCAGGGACTCCCGAAGGGCGTGAAGCAGATCGGGCTCCCTGGAGCGAGCAATGAGGTGGGGGATCACTTCCGTGTCGCTGGTGCCCTGGAAGATCGAGCCCAGCCGACCGATCTCCTCACGCATCGCGAAGCCGTTCGTGAGGTTGCCGTTGTGCGCGATGGCCAAGACGCCCTTGTTGCACTCGACGCAGAACGGCTGCACATTCCGCGCGCCGATGTCTCCGGCTGTGGAATAGCGCGTGTGGCCGATGGCCATGTGCCCGCGAAGCTCGCGCAACTCGCGCTCACCGAAGACCTCGCCGACAAGCCCTAGACCCTTGCGGGTGTGAACGGTGTGGCCGTCGCTGGAACAGATCCCGGCACTCTCCTGACCGCGATGCTGCAGCGCATAGAGCCCCAAGTAGGCGAGGTTCGCCGCTTCGGGGTGGCCGAAGATCGCACACACCCCGCACTCCTCCCGGAAGCCGTCGTGCGGGTCGATCTTGGCGGACGGTGGGGACGGCAGATCTCGGAGCAGGTTCATTGCACGTCCAAGGAAGACTCGAACGAACTGTCCCAGGCGGCATGCAGGCGTTCCACGGAGGCCTGGAAGCCAAGCCCGCCGTCAACCCGAATGGCCAGATCGCGCCCTCCGGTGTGCCCTATCCGTGGCGCCGCGATGCCCGAGGCGCGGGCAACAGCCTCCACTTCGCCGGCTCGCTCCTGCGGGACGGACACCAGCACGCGCGAAGGAGCCTCATGAAAAAGGGCCATCAGGGCCGGCACTCCCGGCTCCAGCGTGATCTCGGCACCCACGAGCGGGTCGCCGAAGCAGCACTCGGCGAGCGCGACGGCCAAGCCACCCGTGCCAACGTCGTGCGACGAGCGGGCCAAGCCCCTGCGGACAATCTCGCGGACTGCCTCGTGTACGGCGGACTCATAGGCGAGGTCCACTACCGGGGGCAGGCCCCAACTCTGGCCAAGGATGGAAACGGCAAACTGGGATGAGCCGAACCTGCACTCCAAGTCGTCCTGTGCGCCCGGCAGCAATCCTCCCAGCAGGAAAACGCAGTCGCCCGCCCTGCTGAAGCACGGCCCTGGCGGACGGCCCGTGTGCCCCAGGATACCGACAATACCCACCACAGGGGACGGGTCGACACCCTCGCCGAGGGTCTCGTTGTAGAGGCTCACATTGCCACCGGTAACAGGCGCGGCGAAGTGTCGGCAAGCCGCCGCGATGCCCTCTACCGACTCTACCAACTGGGCCATGATTTCGGGCCTCTCCGGGTTGCCGAAGTTGAGATTGTTGGTGGTAGCGATGGGCGTGGCCCCGACAGTGCTGAGATTGCGGCAACACTCGGCTACGATCAGCTGCGCCCCGAGTCGCGGATCCAGTCCGCAGTAGCGGGAATTTCCGTCCAGGGACATCGCAAGCGATACGCCAGCCTCTTTGATGCGCACCACGGCTGCATCGCTTCCGGGGCCCGCGGTGGTGTTGGTGCGCACTTGGTGGTCGTACTGTTCCCAGATCCAGCGCTTCGAGCTCAGGTCAGGCGAACATAGGAGGCGCTGCAGGTCGTCCTTGAGCTGGCGACCGGTCCGCTCGGGCAGACTGGGCCCGGCCATGGGGGCTGTCCTGCGGGGAGCGCCGTACGGCCGGTCGTACAGAGGCGCGTCTTCGCTGAGGAATACGGTGTCAAGCTCGGCCACCACATCCCCTTGGTGTCGGACGCGCAGCATCCGGTCGGATGTGACCGACCCGATCTCGACGGCGTCCAGGCCCCACTTCCGGAAGACCTCTAGGACCTCATGCTCTCGCCCGCGCTCGGCAACCAGAAGCATGCGCTCCTGAGACTCGGACAGCATGATCTCGTAGGGCGTCATCCCCTCTTCGCGCTGCGGGACAAGGTCTAGGTCGATCTCGATCCCTACGCCGCCTCGTCCTCCCATCTCCGCGGTCGAGCAGGTCAGTCCGGCCGCTCCCATGTCCTGGATGCCCAGGATTGCCCCAGTCCGCATGGCCTCGAGGCAAGCCTCCAGCAGCAGCTTCTCCAAGAAAGGGTCCCCGACCTGCACGTTCGGCCGCTTTGCCTCTGAGTCCTCGCTGAACTCCTCCGACGCCATCGAGGCTCCCTTGATCCCGTCCTTGCCCGTCTTCGCGCCGACGTAGATTACGGGGTTGCCGACTCCCTTAGCCAACCCCAGGAAGATCGCGTCCTTTCGGAAGACGCCCAATGCGAACACGTTGACCAGCGGGTTAGCGCTGAAGCAGGGCGCGAACACGCACTCGCCCCCAATCGTCGGCACGCCGATGCAATTCCCGTAGTGGGCAATCCCTTCGACCACCCCCTGGATGATGCGCCGGTTGCGCGGGCCATGGAGCGGATCGTCCGGGGGCCCGAATCGCAGGGCGTCGAGAACAGCGATCGGTCGCGCGCCCATGGTAAAGATGTCCCTCAGGATCCCGCCGACCCCCGTGGCCGCCCCTTGGAACGGTTCGATGTAGCTGGGATGGTTGTGGGACTCGATCTTGAAGGCGGCAGCCCAACCGCCCCCGATGTCGACGATTCCCGCGTTCTCTCCCGGACCGACCAATATGCGCTCGCCGGTGGTGGGGAGCTTCTTCAGGTGGAGGCGGGAACTCTTGTAGGAGCAGTGCTCGCTCCACATCACGCTGACGATGCCGAGCTCGGTGATGGTGGGCGTGCGTCCAAGGCCTTCCGTGAGTCGCCCGTACTCCTCCGAAGTCATGCCGTGCTCTATTGCGACGGCTTCGCTGACTTCAGACGGCATCGGGGGTGGCTTGCGACTTTGCAAGAGCGGCGGCCATCGAGCTGAACACGGCGATTCCGTCGGTAGAGCCCACCGCTTCGTCGCAGGCACGCTCCGGGTGCGGCATCATCCCGAGGACATTGCGACCCTCGTTGAGCACTCCGGCGATCCCTCTCGAAGATCCGTTCGGGTTGGCTCCCGAGTATCGGAATGCAATGCGGTCCTCCTTCTCAAGCCGGTCCAAGACAGACTCAGTGGCGAAGTAGCAGCCTTCTCCGTGCGCGATGGGAATCCGCATCGGGCGCTCGGGCGGGCAATGCGACGTGAACGCGGAGGCACGTGTGCCCGGCAAGATCTCAACCGTGCGGCAAATGAAGCGCAGATCTCGGTTCCTGAGCAATGCGCCGTCGAGCAGCCCTGCCTCGCACAGGATCTGGAATCCGTTGCACACGCCGATCACCAGCCCTCCGTCAGCCGCGAATCGGCGCAGCGGGCGGATGACCGGGGAAAAGCGAGCAATCGCACCGCAGCGCAGGTAATCGCCGTAGGAAAACCCACCTGGCAGGAAGACCGCATCTACGCCGCCCAATGCCTCGGACTCGTGCCAGATCTCGATGGCCTCGTGCCCAAGATTGCGGCTCAACGCGTACAGCGCGTCGTGGTCGCAGTTCGAACCGGGAAAAATGACGACGCCGAACTTCATCGACGGTGGACGGGGGGCGTCTCGCCGGAGGGGCCATTGTATCACCGCAGGGGCGTCGAAGCCGACAGCGATCCTTCGCCGCCGGGCTTCGCGACCGTCGGCTCGACCTGCTTGTGGCTGCCACTACGGACGAGGACGTCACTGCGGGGGAGAGCTCGCTCGCCAACCGAACGCTTGCCCTTGTCTTCAGTGGGTGGAGGGCTGAGACGGGCTCCCGTCTGCAAGCTGGAGCAACACCGCCGAATCGGGCGCCGTAACTGTGAGGCCAGAGCGGTCCGAGGCCAAGGACGAAGAGCGTGCCATCGCTGCAGGCCAGTTTCGCGTGCGAAGATGGCCCCTGTCGATCTTAGAAGCGGCCAATCCTCATGAGAGCCAGTCGTCGAATCGCCTCCACAGCCCTGTGCCTTGTCGTCATGCTGCTCCCCACCCGGACGAGCGGGCAACAGCTGGACGCATACGGCGGATTCCTAGACATCAACGGCACCCGTACGGGTTTCTTTCACACCCAGCGGATTGCCGGCCGGTGGTGGCTGGTCACTCCCGACGGACACGGTTTCTTCGGCATCGGGGTCAGTCACCCGATCACGAGCATGTCCGAGGGAGCCATCACATTCTCGTACGGCGGCGAC
>JAJDWM010000179.1 GCA_022825595.1 Bryobacterales bacterium
CCGAGCGTTTGCCGAGCTGGTGCGATCCGGACAGGCCACAGCCCGTCCCGCTCTCGACCGCTACGCCCGGAACTCCGCTCTGCGCCGCCGCGTCAGCCAGTGGTCAAAGGAGTCCGGCAACTGCACAGCACCCTCGCAGCCTACCTCCAGCTCACCTCTCTGATCCCGCCTGCAGGCGCCGCTCCCAACCAAATCGTGACGCGATAGCTGGAGAGTGGCGTGGTACATCTCAACATTCCGGGTGGTCTTCAATTAATGCGCTTGGCCCCCCGCTGCAGGCGAAGCCCAAGCTAGCCTCACCGTGCAACCACTTGGGCGTTCCAGACTCGTTTCCGGGTGAACAAGACTGCACCGCATGCTAGCCTAAGACTTAGCCCGCCGTGTCGAACAGATCTGCCGGATTTCCGGCAGATCGCCGCGGGCGGCACAGCGAATTGCAAACCCCGGTCCGCAAAGGGGAGGGTCAGGCTCTGTTGCTGGCCCGCTCCGCCGAGGCCCCGCTGCACTGGGCCCACGGGAGAAACCGCACCTCCACAGCCAGCCTCAGGGGCATTGATCCGACCACTGGACCAAGACTGCAATGGACAACTATCTGGCGTTCTCGCTGACACTCGGGGCAGTCGGGCTAGCGGCCGCGCTGCTGACTTTCGCATCCCTCGGGCGGCACTCGCCCGGCACTTCGGAAATGCAGCATGTGGCCGGGCTCATCCGCGTGGGCGCGATGGCTTTCCTGTTCCGCGAGTACAGGATCCTCGCCGTCTTCGTCGTGATCGTCGCGGCCCTCGTGGCATGGCAGCTCGGACCACAGATGGCGGCGAGCTTCGTTGTCGGGGCGTTGTGCTCGGCGACCGCAGGGCTGGTGGGGATGGGTGCCGCGACGCTCGCGAACACCCGCACGAGCGAGGCAGCCCGGAGCGGAGGCATGGCACCCGCGCTGACGGTGGCATTCAGCGGCGGGAGCGTCATGGGCCTAGCCGTGGCAGGCCTTGGCTTGGTCGGAGTGGGCCTTGTGGCGATCATACTGCCCGGCGCCGAGAACGCGGTCTACCTGAACGGGTTCGCGATGGGGGCCAGCTCTATCGCCCTGTTCGCCCGGGTAGGAGGCGGGATCTTCACCAAGGCCGCGGATGTGGGAGCGGACCTAGTAGGCAAAGTCGAGGCAGGCATTCCGGAAGACGACCCGCGTAATCCGGGCGTGATTGCAGACAACGTAGGAGACAACGTAGGAGACGTGGCAGGCATGGGCGCCGACATCTTCGAGTCCTTCGTCGGCTCGATGATCGCCACGCTGGCCATCGCGGCAACCATGTCCGGACCGGGACTTGCGGAACTGGCCGGCTCGCTGTCCGGAGAAGGCCTGCGGGGAGCCCTCATGGCGCTTCCCGTGGTGCTCGCCGCAGTTGGCATGGCGGCATCGCTGGTCGGAATCCTGGCGATGCGGTTCCTCAGGTCGCTGGGGCCCGCGGCCGCACTTCGGTACTCTGCGTGGCTCAGCGCAGTGCTTTTCCTGGCCGGAGCGTTCGGCACGGTGCGGTCCATGGGGATCGCGGCCGGGGCGTTCTGGGCCGTGCTGTCCGGCTGTCTCGCCGGGGCCGTCATTGGGTATGTGACGGAGTACTACACCTCCATGAAGCCAGTTCGGCAGATCGCGCTGGCTTCCCGAATGGGTACGGCGACCAACATCATCGAGGGGCTGGCAGTGGGCTTCCGGAGTTGTGCCGTGCCTGTCGCGGTAATCTGCGCCGCGATCTACGTCGCACACCACTCTGCAGGGCTGTACGGAATCGGAATCGCCGCTGTCGGCATGCTCGCCACGGTGGGCATCACCATGAGCGTGGACGCCTACGGACCCATCGCGGACAACGCCGGAGGCATCTCGGAAATGTGCAGGCTTCCCGAGCGGGTCCGCGCGATCACCGACCGGCTCGACTCGATAGGCAACACAACAGCCGCGATGGGAAAGGGTTTCGCCATCGGTTCGGCCGCGCTGGCGGCGCTGGCGCTGTTCTCGGCCTACACGCAAGCGCTCAGCAGTGCGCGCGCTGAGGCTGGGCTCGGACCAGTCTCTATCCAGCTGACTTCCGCCGAGGTGGTGATCGGGCTGCTCTTGGGCGCAACTCTTCCGTTCCTGATCGCATCGCTGACGATCGAGGCCGTGGGTCGGGCCGCCAGGAAGATCATCGAGGAGATCCGCCGCCAGTTCCGGGAGATCGCCGGGCTCCTCGAGGGAGAACCGGACGTTGCCCCGGACGCGGCGACGTGCGTGGACATCGCCACGGCGGCAGCGCTGAAGGAGATGGTGCTGCCCGGGCTAATCGCCGTCGTGGCTCCCGTGACGGTCGGTTTCGCACTTGGACCGGAGGCCCTGGGCGGAACGCTAGCGGGCGCGACTGCCACGGGCGTCCTGCTGGCGCTGTTCATGGCCAATTCGGGAGGCGCCTGGGACAACGCCAAGAAGGAGATCGAGCAGGGCAACATCGCTGGGGAGTCGAAGGGCTCGCAAGCCCACAAGGCCTCTGTCGTGGGGGACACCGTGGGTGATCCGTTCAAGGACACGGCCGGCCCGGCGATGAACATCCTCATCAAGCTGATGTCGATCGTCGCCCTGGTGATAGCGCCGCTGGTGGCGCTGTAGGCCCGGGCGACCGCCACAAGGCATCTGCTAGATTTGGAAATCGATGGCTGCGGAACGTCAGCGGCCCGGGCCACCTGGCCCGCACACCGCGCCCGGCCGGGGTGTGGCCGGCATTCCGCCTCATCCTCAAACATTGGACGGGGCTGCCCTTCTGCACCAGATGTTCCGGGTGCGTCGGGTGGCTTGGCAGGAAATGCCAGCATCAGAACGCGAGGCAGTGCTCGCAGAGGCAGAGGAATGCCTGGCCGAGATGGAGCGGCAGCATCCTGCGGGCACGGGACTGTTCTCGATGCTCGGCCACAAGGGCGATCTGATGGCCGTGCACTTCCGGCCGGATCTGGAGGAGGTCCACCGGGCCGAGATCGAGTTTGGGGCCCTTCGCCTATCCCGCCTGCTTGAGCCGACCGGCTCGTACGTGTCCGTGGTCGAACTGGGCCTGTACGACTCTTCGGTGAAGCTTTACGACGAGCTGGAAGAGCAGGGCATTGCGACCCACTCGGAACAGTGGAACGCTCGCGTCCGGAAGCGTCTCGGCGAGCAATACGCGGCGATGGCCCCGAGGCTCGCGGCTGTGATGCCCGCGCACAAGTACCTCTGCTTCTATCCGATGGACAAGAAGCGCGGTGAGGCCATCAACTGGTACACGCGCCCCATCCGCGAGCGGTTGCGGATGATGCGCGAGCACGGTCTCATCGGGCGCCGATTTGCGGGGCGCGTAAAGCAGGTGATCTCAGGCTCGATCGGATTCGACGATTGGGAGTGGGGCGTGGACCTGTTCGCCGACGACCCGCTGGTATTCAAGCAGCTCATCTACGAGATGCGGTTTGACGAGGCCAGCGCCGTGTATGCCGCGTTTGGGCCGTTCTACATCTCGCTCCGCCTAGCGGGCTCGGAGTTGGGTCCGTGGCTGGACGGGCGGCGACCGCGCTTCGGTCTGTAGTCAGCGATCGGGGGCGGGATCCGCCCGGGCTGCTGTAGAATCAACCAACGCGTGGTGCTAGCCGCGCGGAAAGGTGGGGATTAGCCTTATGCACATGTGCTGTGCGGCGGCGGTCGTTGCCGCGCTCGCGGCAGGGCCGTGTGTTGCGGCCGAGTTCACGCTGGCGTACGTTGGCCCGTCCGAAGGCGCGACGGTGAACGGCCTGCGGCTGGGAGTGGACGAGTCCAACGTGCAGGGCGAGTTTCTCGGGGTCAAGCTCACCCTCGTGCCCTCTGGCGAGGAGGTCCCGGAGGGGGCGATCGCGGTCT
>JAJDWM010000273.1 GCA_022825595.1 Bryobacterales bacterium
TCACAACCTCCAGCAGCCGGCGCCCAAGTCCATGGTCTCCCGCCACCGGGCGTGCCTTGAGCAGCATCTGGAGTTCCCAGTCCCGTGCTCGGTGAAAGTAGTAGTGCGCGGCAGAGGACACTGGGATCACAAGCTCCCCCGCGCTCCCTTCGGGGCGAAGCCGAAGGTCGACCCTGTAGTTGAATCCCTCGGGAGTCGTCATCGACAGTAGGTTCGTCAGCCGCTTGGCAAGCCGATCCACGAAATCGCGGTTGGCGGTAACAACTGGGCCTTGCGTCTTGCCGTCCCCCGTGTGGATGTACATCAGATCGACGTCCGAACTGTAGTTCAACTCAGTGCCGCCCAGCTTCCCGAGCGCCAAAACGACGAAGTCGCAGAGAATGTTGGCCGACTCGCTCTGGACCAGCGGCCGTCCGAACCGGCGCACGAGCCGATCGCGCACATGGTCGTGGCCGGCTTGGATGATGACGTCGGCGAGGTTCGACAGTTCGGCCGTGGTCTCCGCGAGTTGGGCAAAGCCCAGAAGGTCGCGTACGGCAATGCGCAGCATTTGCTCGCGCTTGATCCGCGCCAGTTCTGCCGCCACGTCCTCGTCCGTTGCCTCAAGCGAGAAGCAGCCAATCTCGGACCGCAGCTCTCCAGCCACTGCCGGACGCTCAAGGCGCGACGGTTCCAGCACCCACGACAACAGATTGGGCCGGCCTAGGAGCATGTCCGACAGGTAGCGGCTGTTGCTGAAAACCGTCAGAGCGGCGTGCACCGTCCGTCCGCCGAAGTTGGCGGGGAGCGCCCCTCGTGGGGCCCGCCTGAAGAGCTCGAGCAGACGGTCCAGCGCGACCTGCGGGTCCGGCAGCTCGCTCCAGACTCGCCGAATGCTGCGTAGCGCGTCGGGCTTCACAAAACGGCCGAGGCTGGCCAGTGCCCGGTCCAGACTCTTGTCGGTCACTAGTTGCATCGAGACCCCGTCGGCGGCCGACCGCTGCCGGCTGTGCGAGCGGCCAGCCATAGAATGGTAGCGCTATGACAGAGGGGAGGCTGCACGCGACATGATCAGTCGAAGGGACCTCACGATCGGCCTGCTGGGAGCGTGCGGACTGCGGGCGCAGACCCGGCAGGAGAAGGGCGAGAGCTTGGTCCGGTCGGCCTTCTCGACCATCGGCGGAGAGGCCTTCCTCGCGATCCAGACCCAAGTCCGGGCCGGCCGCGCGTATTCCTTCTACAACCGTCAGGTAAGGGGGACGGCGCGTATCACGATCTACGACCGCTACGAGCGGCTGCGGGCCGATGCGGAGCCAGACTGGCTACCCGTGAAGCGCCGCGAAGTCTACACGGAAAAGGGCGACTACTATGCGCTCTTCCTGAACGGGGCCGTCTACGAGGTCACCTACAGGGGAGTCGTGCCCGAACACGACGACTACGTGGCACGCTACCGCCAAGAGAGCCGCAGGGACATCTTCTACTTCTTCCGCTATCGGCTCGACGAGCCAGGCCTGTACTTCTACCACCAAGGGACCGAGATCATTGACAACGTTCCCTGCGACGCGGTCGACATCGTGGATGCGGCTGGGGACGCTATCACAGTGTTCCTGAGGAAGGCCGACGGCCTGCCGATCCAGCAGCAGTACCTCCGGAGGGACAGAAAGACTCGCGTTCCTTACGAGGAAAAGTCCCTGTTCGGCCGGTACAAGCCGGTGGGAGATTGCCTGCTGCCGTGGATCATCCGGCGCGAGCGGGACGGGGACCGTGTCTTCGAACTGTATGCCGACAGCTACGAGGCGAATCGGCCGCTCAGCGCTAGCGTGTTCTCCCTGCCGAGCGACTTGCCGATGCTTCCCCCGAACCCCTGACCGGCAAGTCCTCCGCCATTCTCCCGGTCAGCGATTGAGCCACCGGTTGGAGAGGAAGTGGACGGCGATTAGGCCCGCTCCAAGCGCGACGAGTGTGGCCAATGCCAGATGCGCGTGCTGTGCGGCCAGCGACACCACGTCCGATCCATACCGACGGGCCAAGAGCACTTGGCCAAAGTACCGCACGACACGAGCACCTGCGATTGCGGCGCAGAAAGAAGGCACCGGCATTTGGAAGGCACCGGCTGCCAACACGACCGGCTTCATCGGAAGCGGCAGGGGAATCATGGTGACCGGTACGAGCGCGGCGGCGCCCCACTGGCCCATGGTCCTCCGCAGCTTTCGCACCCCATGCTCCGAGAGGCGGCGCTCCAGGACTGACTTTCCGGCCCCGCGTGCCACGCCGTAAAGGACGAGGCTTCCAAGAAGCGATCCAGCCGTCCCGAGAGCCGCCCCCAGATAGGCGGTCTCGGGGGTGGCGATCGCTTGCGCGATCAGGAGCGTGTCGACTCCCTGCGGCATTGGCACGAGAGCGCTGTCGGCCAAGGCAATGAGAAAAACACCCCAAGGCCCCAAGAAGGCGGCAGCGCCCGCTATCCACGCTCCAAGCTGTTGAAGAAACGGCATGTCCACCAAGTCTTCATTCTCCCTTGATCAAGCCCAACGGCCCTGCGAGGAGAATGCGACCTGCTACCGAGTCCCAACTGAGGGCTGCGAATGGAGAGACCACGTCTGTGCACCTCCATTGCCGAAAGCGGCAACCTCTCCATTGCCGGGCCTAAACGCCAGCCCCCGAACACTGGCCAGCCCTGTGGACATCGCCGCCAATGCCTTTCCGGTAGCGGCGCTCCAGATACGTATCTCGCGGTCGGATGCAGCTGTGGCTATCAGTTGGCCATCGCCCGACACGGCCATGGCCACCACTGGGGCTGAGTGGCCTTCGAGTGCGAACAACCGCTGACCTGTGCTGGAGTCCCAAATCCAAGGCGCAAGTTCAGGAGGTCGAGATCGCAGCCTTCGCAACACGAAACGACTGCCTGAAGCCACGAAGCGAGCCTCCAGTCGTTCTCCTCTGTTTGCCTCGACTTTGACCACCTCGGACTCCGTCGGAATGTCCCAGATCTGTACCACCGGTGCTCGGGAACGGCTGCTCTCGGTGAGCAGCTTAGAGCCATCGCCGGACTCCTCGACATATTGGGATCCACCCAGAGGGCGAACGGCCGTGACCACCGAGCCTGTTTTCCAGTCCCACGCTGTTGCTCCATTCTCGGAAGCGCTCAGAACACGCTCTCCATCGCCAGACCAAGAGACGTGGGAAATCCACTCGTCGCTCGATCCCCGTTCACTGAGCCAGATCGGTCGGCCGAGGGGGTCTTGGGCGTCCACGACACATAGGCCATTCGAGCCCGCGACCGCCAACTGCTGCCCGTCCGGGGACCAAGCGAATGAGTTAGCGTCTCCCCCAATGAAGGCAGGTGGCGACACTTTCGACGTGACGTCCCGAATCTGCAACTCACCGCTGACCCGGCCGAACAGAATTGCGATCTTGTTCGATTCCGGAGAGTACGAGACAGCCTCGGCTGGCAGGGGCGATCCGCCAAACTCCCAAGGCACGCCGTCGAAGCGCGCAACCTCGAACAGCGGATGCCCGGTTGCCGTCTGCCAGATGCGGACCATTCCGTCCCCTCCGGCCGTCGCGACGCGGGCCACGCCCGGCGCATACGAGAGCGACACCACACTGCCCCGATCGTGGCCTTGGAAATGAGAGATGTCGGCGTGTGACGAGCTGTTCCAAATCCGGACACTTCCGTCCGAACTGGCCGCACCGTACCGCATACCGTCCTGAGACCACGCGACGGCCTCGACGGACTGCCGGAAGCTGTGGTGTGCCGCTGCCTGCGCCCCAGTCTCCACATCCCATACTTTTGCCGTGGCATCTAGGCCTCCCGTTACCAGAAAACGACCATCCGGCGAGAATGCCATTGACACAACTTGGCCGTAGTGGGGAATGTAGGGGACATCTGGCTCAACCGACCAGCGGGCGAGTTCCTCGCCGCTCGACGTGGACCAGACCCGGATCGTGGAGGCGGGGACGCTGACCGCAATCCGATCGCCATCCTTCGAGAACGCCATCGAATCCACGGGAGACCGGCCCCCGAGGAGTACCGTCCCCTCATTCAGAAGGCTCCGGTGAAGTGTCCAGTCCGACGTGGACCAAAGGTTGACTAGGCCGTCGTTCCCTCCAGTGGCGACTAGGCGTCCATCTGAGGACCAAGCCAGATTTCGCGTGACGCCGTCGTGCCGCTGTGCCTCGAACTCGACCTCCCCGTCGGCGGTGGCGGTGCGGTATACGCGAAGCGTTCCGAAAACGCCAAGAACTGCGATCTGTTCCCCGCTCGGAGACCAAGCGAGGAGTGGGAGACCCCGCCGACCCAGTCCGTCCAAGTCAATGCTCCGAAGCAACTCCCCGGTGTCGGCGTGCCATATGTTCACGTGGGTCCTTGTCTGCGTCGACAGGCGGTTGCCGGTTGGAGACCAGACCGGGTATCCCATCTCTCGCAGTGACTCGTGGTCGAATTCGAGCGTCACCTGACCACTGCGAATGTCTAGGATTCGGGCCCCGGAGACCGCCGTGAGGGCAACGCGCGAGCCGTCGGGAGATATGGCATGCCCGACGAGCCGGCTTCCCTCAGAGAGCCGGCGAGCGTTTGAGGGCCTGGCCGTATGCCACGCGACTAGGGCATCGCGGGAGCTTGTGAGCACCAACCGACCGGCTGGCGGGACGAACCGCATGGTCCATATGGCGGCTCGATGGCCGCTGATCTCGATGCTGGGACTGGCCGTGTACCCGTCATCCGCGTCCGTGGCCTGAAGGTTCGGGCAAGTCGCGACCAAGGCGAACGCGACGCAGGCTAGGATCGGGGTCGGTATGGTGGCCAACCAAGTTCGGTCGCGGGGTTGGGGCTGGGTTATCACTGCCACGCCTGCTCAGTCTAGGGGAAGTCTGCAAGATAGGTGCATTTGGAGCAGGGCAAGGAGACGCCCGTTCCTCCTCGACACGGACCGCTGGCCTACGCTTCCACCACAACGGCCTATAGGCTGAATCCTCGGTGTTCCTAAGTCCCTATCTGTTGTGTCCAGTTGGCGAACTTCAGCAATTGAGATTCATTGGCGCTTACAGGGCAGCCCCGCGCCGAGTAACGCTCATGTCCCGATGCCATAGACCCGTTGCGCGTTCCCGCCGAGCGTTGGCGCTCGATTTGCCGGCGAGAGCCCCAGTTCGTCGCGGCGTCCAGCGCCGTGGTGGGTGCGATTGATCGGATAGTTGGAGCCGAACAGTACCTAGCGGCTGCCGTTGGCCCGGAGACGGTCGACGAGTCGTTCACAGAGTGTCGGAATACCATTCGTTCCATCCCAATTCGAAGTAGAGTGTGCATGGACAGGAGCTGTGCGCGCCGCCAGCTTGTCGCGCACGCTCTTCATCACGCCCCGGATCGTGACTGGAACGGGCATGGCTTGATCGTGCCCGCCCACGCAGCGTTGTGCACTTGGCCCGAACGATGCTCAACGGAGACCTGTCCATCGACCCGCCCCGCTCGCTTCAAACCTGCGAAAACGCCAGAAAACCGGGGAAAATCAAAATAGCGTCGTGCACCCGCGAGGGAGATGCGGCACCTGAGCGGAATTTTCGACTCCGTAACTTCCCTAGTGGACTTCTACCGGTTCCGAGGCAAGGGCAGAAAGTTGCCGGACGACCTCGTACGGGCCATCAGCAACCGTCTCAGCCAATCTGACCAGCGATCGGTGTTGTCCTACGTTCAGCTACACGGATTCGGGGGCCTCTTGTTTTCCAAAGGGAATTATAGACCTGAGTTCCGAAAGCATGGATCGACATAGATCCAACCGAGCTAACTTAGTGGTCAGGCTGTTGGATTACCTCTATTGATCCCTGCCAGTGCCGACTCTCGTCGTTTGCGCTTTGACGCCGCATCCCACGGATGTTACCAAGTGCTTTGACGATGGCGTGGACACCGCCTGCGACGCCGGACCGAGTTCAACCTACCTAGACTTTGCTGCTCGCCATGCCCGCTCGGAACGCACGTTTGAGTTGGGGACTATATACGAGAGTAACGAAATAGTCGGAATTTCCGCCGGTTTCCGCTTGCGTACGTCGATACGTTCGTATAGAACAAGGGTATGGTAAAGGCATCCAGAAAGAGCCATCACAAGGGTACTACGCTCAAGCAGCTACTGAGGACATTCCCCGACAACGAGACGGCCGAGAAGTGGTTCGTCGAGCAGCGTTGGCCGACCGGTATCTGCTGCCCCAAGTGCGGGTCGCTCAACGTGCAGATCCGGCTCAAGCACCGGACCATGAAGTACCGCTGCCGAGAGAAGGCTTGTCCCACACAGTTCTTCAGCACCAAGACCGGCACGGTCATGGAGGGATCCAAGGTCGGCTACCAAGACTGGCTGATCGTCGCGTTCCTCGTTATGACGAGCCTGAAGGGCGTCTCGTCCATGAAGCTCCACCGAGACTTGGGAGTTACGCAGAAGACGGCTACATCACCGAGTACTCGTTCCGCACCAACTCCGGCAAGTAAGACCCGATCGGCGCCTTCTTGGAGTTCGGCCACCACACGGAGCGCGTGAGCTTTCTCTCCGATGGCGCGATGCTGACCTTCGGCGGTCTCAGGAATCGCGTCGTTCTGGACTCCAAACCAGACTTCCGGCTCGAGCCCGGCCACT